>DASXKV010000006.1 GCA_036496605.1 Gemmatimonadaceae bacterium
CAGGGAATCGGGCGCGCGCCAATGGCGCGGCGCCCGTTTCATTTTTTGTAACGCTCCTTTCGACGCGCCGTAATCGACGCGCCCCTCTCGACGCGCTGTAATCGACGCGCCGTAATCGACGCGCCCTTCTCGACGCGCCCCTCTACCGCCCGATCCGCGTCGCACATCCCACGGCCCGCAATTCGCGAATCACTGTCCATTCTTGCACATTCCCGTTCATGTCGGTCGACCTCCGCGACCACCTCCAACAGGCGTTGACCAACGCCTACTCCGTCGAGCGCGAGCTCGCCGGCGGCGGCATGAGCCGCGTCTTCGTCGCCGAGGAGCGCGCGCTTGGCCGACGCGTCGTCGTGAAGGTGCTCTCCCCCGACCTCGCCGCCGGCGTCAACGTCGAGCGCTTCCGCCGCGAGATCCAGCTCACCGCGCGGCTCCAGCACCCGCACATCGTGCCCATTCTCAGCGCCGGCGAGATGGACGGTCTTCCCTTCTATACGATGCCCTTCGTCGAGGGCGAATCGCTGCGCATCCGGCTCGTCCGCACCGGCGCGATGGGTGTTTCGCAAGCTGTGAACATCGTCCGCGACGTCGCCCGCGCACTGGAGTTCGCCCACGAGAAGGGCATCGTCCATCGCGACATCAAGCCCGACAACGTTCTTCTTGCGGGCGAGAGCGCGACCGTCACCGATTTTGGGATCGGCAAGGCGATCGCCGAATCGCGGGTCGGCGAGGCGGATGAAGCGCTCACCCTCCTTGGCGTCGCGCTCGGCACGCCGCAATACATGGCGCCGGAGCAGATCGCTGCCGATCCGGCCATCGATCACCGCGCCGACCTCTATTCGTTAGGCTGCGTCGCCTACGAGCTACTCGCCGGGGAGACGCCGTTTGCCGGCCGCTCCGGCGCTGCCGTCTTCCGCGCGCACCTCCTCGAGGAGCCGGCGCCGATCACCGCGAAGCGCAGCGACGTTCACGATTCGCTGTGCCAGCTCATCGCGCACTGTCTCGCGAAGGACCCCGCGCTCCGCCCCACCTCGGCCCGCGAGGTGCTCGCGCTGCTCGAGCGGGTCTCGACCGTGGCCGGCTCATCCGCGACGGGCGCCGCGATCGCGCGCGAGGCCCTGACAATCGCCGTGCTGCCCTTCGCGAACGTCAACGCCGACCCCGAGAGCGAGCACTTCGCCGATGGCCTGACCGATGAGGTCATCACCGACCTCTCCATGCTCAAGATGCTGCGCGTGACCTCGCGCCAGTCGGCGATGCGACTCAAGGGAAGTGACAAGGACGTGCGAACGATCGCGCGAGAACTGGGGACGCGTTTCGTGCTCACTGGCAGTGTTCGCCGCGCTGGCGCCAACCTGCGAGTCACCGCACAACTCGTAGACGCGACGAGCGACGCACAGGTCTGGGCGGAGAAATACAGTGGTACCCTCGACGACGTCTTCGACATCCAGGAGAAATTATCGCGCCACATCGTCGAAGCACTGCGCCTTCGTCTAACGCCTGACGAGGACCAACGGATGGCGGAGCGCCCGATCCGCGACGTCCGCGCCTACGAGTATTATCTCCTCGCGCGGCAGCAGATCTGGAGCTTCACCCGCCCATCGCTCGAGCGCGGCCTGCAGCTCATTCGCCAGGCGCAAGCCATCGTCGGCGAGAGTGAGCTGCTCCTCGCCGCCGAGGGACTGATCTACTGGCAGTACGTGAACGTCGGGCTCGTCCCGGTCGAGCGCTACGATGTGTATCTGCAAAAGGCCGATGCGTGCGCGGCACGAATGCTGGAGCTGAATCCGCGATCGGCGAAGGCGCACAGTTTGCGCGGTGCCGTGCGGATGCATCGCGCCGATCCGCGCGGTGCGATGGAGGACTTCAAGCGCGCGCTCGTCTTCGATCGCAACGACCCAGAGGCCCTTCTCTGGCTCGGCTACGGATACGCGGTCGCGGGACGGGTGGCGCTCGGGCGTGCGCTCATGGAGCGACTGCAGCAGGTCGATCCGTTGACGTCGATCAATCAGACCATGTTCGGCATCATCGCGATGCTCGACGGCAAATACGACGAGGCACTCTGCTGGACCCAGCGTTCGGTGGACGTCGATCCCGGAAATCCGACGACGCGCATGATGCACGCGCACGCGCTTGCCGCGAATGGCCGGGTCGACGACGCGCGTGGATTGTTACATACCGTCGCGAGCGAGAAGCCAACGATGGCTTGGGCTCGGCTTGCCTGCGCGATGGCATTCGCCTTGACCGGCGACCGTGAGCAAGTGCTCACGTCGATCACGCCCGATCTGCGCGACGCCGCGGCAACCGACGACATCTTCTCGTGGTGGATGGCGGATTGTTACGCGCTCGTCGGCGAACGCGACGCCGCGCTCGAGTGTGTCGCGCGCATGATCGATCTCGGCCTGTTCAATTATCCCTTCCTTGCGCAGTACGAGCCCTTCATTGCGTCCATCCGCGCCGAGCCACGCTTCGCCTCGCTGCTCGAACAGGCGAGGAAGCAATGGGATGCGTTCGAGCCATAGCCGATCGTCGTCCTGAGTGAAGCGAAGGATGACAGGGGAGCGGGAAACGATATCTTTCCCGACCATGCCAAACTCCAAGGGGACAATCGCGATTCTCACCGGTGGCGGAGACGTCCCCGGACTGAATCCCGCCATTCGGGCGATCACCATTCGTGCGCTTCGTGAAGGCTACCGCGTCGTCGGCATCCGCCGCGGATGGGCGGGGCTCGTCGACTACAGCCCGGACAAGGACGCGGACAACTCCGAGAACATCCAGGATCTCTCGGAAGCAGAGGTCAACCGCGCCGGCCGCACCGGCGGTACCTTCCTCCACACCTCGCGCACGCGCCCGAGCACGTTGCCAAAGGCGCGCGTGCCCGCGCACCTCTCCGGTTACAACGAGAAAATCAACGACATCACGAAGGACGTGCTCAAGAACCTGGAGCACATCGGCGTCGACGTGCTGATCCCGATCGGCGGCGACGATACTCTCAGCTACGGCAAGAGACTTCATGACGAGGGCGTGCACGTCGTCGCGATTCCGAAGACGATGGACAACGACGTTTTTGGGACCGACTACTGCATAGGGTTTAGTACTTGCGTGACACGCACGATCGAGCTCACGCATAGCTTGCGAACCTCTGCGGGTTCGCATGAACGTTTCCTCGTCATCGAGGTCTTCGGCCGGTATGCGGGCTTCACCGCGCTGCTGCCGACGATGGCTGGCGCCGCGGACCGGTGCGTCATCCCGGAACATCCCGTCGACGTCGAGCAGCTTACGGAGCTCCTGACCTACGACCACAATCGGAACCCGAGCAAGTACTCCGTCGTGCTCGTGTCCGAAGGCGCCAAGCTCAGGTCGCAGGAGGGCATGAGCTTCGAGGGCGAGGACACCGACATGTTCGGCCACCGCAAGCTCGGTGGCATTGGTGACAAGGTTGCGTCGGCGCTGAAGGAGTATTCACCGCGCTACAACAACGGGCGACGCATCGACGTCGTCAACCAGCGCCTCGGCTACCTCGTGAGGTCTGGCGATCCCGACGCGCTCGATTCGATCGTACCGATGGCGTTCGGCAACCTCGCGCTGGACCTGATTCTCAAGAAGGAGTATGGCCGGCTGGTGAGCATCCACCACGGCTTCTATGACAGCGTATCGATCAAGAGCGTGACGTCGGACAAGAAAGTCGTGGACGTGTCCAAATACTACAATACGGAGCGGCTGCGGCCGATTTATGATTTTGACGGCGCGCCGCTGTTCATCATGACGAATGACTGATTTTTCCCTAGCGGAGCTGACATGCGATGAAAGCCTATCTTCTCACGACAGCCGTCGTCTTTGCCGCGCTCACGGTTCTCCACCTCTGGCGGATGGTCGCCGAGGGCGGGGGTCCAGGAAGGGAGCCGTTTTTCCTGCTCATAACCGTGGTCGCGGCAGGCTTCACGGCCTGGTCGGTAACACTGCTGCTGCGACAGAAGCCGCAATCGTGATCGTCGTCGTTCTCGTCGTGATCGTCGTCGTCGCGGGGATCCTGCTCTTCGCGGCGACGCGACCCGATGCATACGGCATTCAGCGTGTCACCACCATCGGCGCGCCGCCTGAGCGTATTCTCCCCCTGCTGATTGACAAGCAGTGGCCGAACTGGTCCCCATTCGAGGCGCTCGACCCGACGATGGAGCGCACCTACAGCGGAGCGCCGACCGGTAAGGGGGCGGTCTACGAATGGGAGGGCAATCGCCAGGCGGGAAAGGGGCGCATGGAGATCGTGGATGTCTCGCCCCCAAAGAGCGTCACGATTCACGTCGACTTCGTCAAGCCATTCGACGCGCACAACATCAACCAGTTCACGCTCGAACCGCGGGGGAATGCAACCGTGGTGACCTGGTCGATGCGCGGCACCCAGCCCTTTGCCTTGAAGGCAATGAGCATCTTTGTAAGTCCCGATCGCCTCCTCGGTAAGCACTTCGAGACTGGGCTCGCCAATCTCAAGGCGACGGCCGAACGCAACGCATGATCACCACCGCCCCGGTAACGCTCGAGGCACACGGCGTCCGTCTCGAGCCGCTCGCGCCGGAGCATCGGGATGCGCTCGTCGCCGTCGCGACCGACGGCCGACTCTGGGAGCTCTGGTTCACCTCTGTTCCGACTCCTCAGGAAGCCGCCGGCTACATCAACGACGCGCTCACCGGCCAGCGCAACGGCCACATGCTCCCCTGGATCGTGCGCGAGCTCCACTCGGGCGAGATCATCGGGACAACGCGATTCCATGACATCGTGCCCGCCATCGATCGCGTCGAGATCGGGTATACCTGGTACGCCGCCCGGTGGCAGCGCACGCATGTCAACACCGCCTGCAAGCTGCTGCTGCTGGCGCACGCTTTCGACTCGTTAGGGTGCAAGGTCGTGGGTCTGCGGACGGACCGCTTCAACGTTGCTTCGCAGCGGGCGATCGCCGCACTCGGCGCGCGTCAGGATGGAATCCTCCGCCATCACCAGGCGCGCCGCGACGGAACCGCACGCGATTCGGTGATATTCAGCATCCTTGCGGCCGAATGGCCCGATGTGAAGCGACACCTCACGTTGCGACTCGCACGCCACGGCGGAGATTGAGATGCGCGTGTCGGACCTCGAGCGACTCTACGACTTCTCCTACTGGGCCAACCGCAAGCTCTTCGACGTGATCGCGAAACTTCCCGAGGAGCAGTTCACGCAGAAGGTGAGTGGCGCCTACGGTTCGATCCGGAACGCGCTCGTTCACGTGATGAGCGCCGAATGGGGATGGCTGGATCGATGCGGCGGACAACAACGCGGACCGCGCCTCGATCCCGATGATTATCCGACAGCGCAATCCGTCATCGAGACATGGAAACGTGTCGAAGGCTACGTGCGCTCCTTCCTTCCGACCTTGAACGATGAAGATCTCGAGCGGAAGGTGGAATTCTCGATCGGCGGTGGTCCGATGCGCCTCGTTGCCCTCGGCGACTTGCTGCACCACTCGGTGATCCACGCGGTGCATCATCGCGGTCAGGTGGCGCTGATTCTCCGGGAGCTCGGGCTTACGCCCGGCAATTTCGATTTGCTCATCTACTGCATGGAGTAAGAGGCATCGCGCGGATGTGCGCCTTTCGCGGCGGCTCGGGCATTTCGCCCTGCCGCTTCGGTTCTACCTCAGCGGCTCGCGGAAGGACGGCGACAGGGAGCTCCGGGAGGCAGAGGTAGGTACTGGACAATGTTCGGTCTCGCCGGGCCGCCGCGCCGAGTGACGCAGTGCAGACCTAACGCTGCCTAACGAGCACCACGGGGCGCTGAAGCGGACAAAAGCGCCGCGCGAGGGAGGCCGACAGGACGACCGAGTCCTTCGGCCCAACTGACTGTGCGGACTCTGGTCGGGCGAACGCGTTGTGATCTGGGTTATGGTTGACACGACCGCTTGCGCCTAACGTTCACGTCGTAGTCCCCACCTCGTTTCACTTCCGACACAAACAGGAGATGCAACCATGCGCGGCTCAATGGTCGTGCTAGCATTGGCCGTCACGCCGTTCATCGCGCGCACGTCGCTCGCGCAACGCCAACACGGGGTTCCTACCCACGTCGTGCGGCGCGAGATGCCCGCGGCGTCGCGGCGTGACGATGACGACAGCGACAACGATCGTCGCGGTGACGACAAGAAATGCGAGGAGCGGCAGCGTGGGAACCCCTCCCAGAACGGGTGGGATCACCGCGCGGATCCGCGCACGAAGGCCAACAAGGACTGCCAGACTGCGCCGCCTCCGGCTCCGCAGCCTCCTCCGCCTCCGGCTCCGCAGCCTCCTCCGCCGGCACCCGCTCCGGCTCCGGATACCACTCCGACCACGCCTCCGCCACCTGCTGGTCACACGATCGTGCAGGGCAGCGTGTTCTTCGATCTCAACCAGAATGGCAGTTTCGACGCGCCCGATGAAGTTTCGCTTTCGGGTTGGACCGTCGCGATCACGGGTCCTATGAATCTGACCGCAGTGACCGATGGTAACGGCGCGTACTCGTTCACCGGGCTCGTAGAAGGCAATTACCTGGTGTGCGTGATCCCGCCGATGGGCTGGATCCAGACGGCCCTTCAGGGTGCGCCGTCGTGCGGCGCGAACCTATACGGCTACGCAATTCCGGCCGTGCAGCTCGCGGGAGACGTCGTGTACTCTGGCGTCGACTTCGGCTTCATTAGCCAGTAACATCGAGTGGTACTTGCAGCAGGAACGGGCTCGGCATCGCGCCGAGCCCGTTCTTTTTTCCTCTGAGCGGCGAACGTCCAGGTTGTCACCTCGGCGAACGACGCGTATCGTTTGGGCGTGGACAGGCAGCACGTCATGATCGTTAGGCTATGCCGAGGCGCAGGCTCATGTCCGTCTTCCAGCGATCGGTCGCCGGTACCGTCCGCAATCGCCTGCGCGAGGCGGCGCGAACGTTCTCCGGCGAGCCGCCGACCCCTGAAGCAATCCAGCTCCAGCTCGAGCTCGTGCTCAAGGCGCGGAAGGAGCTTGCTGGCGGCCAGGCTGACCTCCTGCGTCTCCTCGGGCCTGGCGCGGTGGCGGACGCACTCGGCGACCCCGAGCGCATCGCCGCCTATGCGGAAAGTCTCGCCGTCGAGGCGCTGGTCAACGACGTCGCCGGTCACCAAGAGCGCGCCGCGGCGATGAGAAAACAGGCCGTGGCGATTGCGCGCGAGCTACGGCGGCATGCCACGACGCCAGACCCCGCAATCGAACAGCTGATCGCGCGCGATGGCCATCCCGAGATCGATGGCGCGCAATAGTGATGATCATGGCAGCCCTGCCGTTAGGCATCAACCTCGCCCGCATGGAGGCGTTCACGTGCAAGACACTGTCGCGCCGGTCCTCACCGAGTGGGAAAGCTTCTACGTCATCATCGGCTCATCGGCGGCGGCGCTCACGGGCTTGATGTTCGTTGTGATCACCCTCGTCAACGATTCTCGGCGGCGTCGTTCGGAGCAGGCCGTCTCCGCCTATTCGACGCCGACGATCGTGCATTTCGGCGCGGCGCTCCTCATCTCCGCCATCGCCAGCGCGCCCTGGCACGGGCTCGGCGCTGCAGGCCTGACGATGGGCGTCGTCGGCGCGGCCGGCATCGTGTATATCGCGCTCGTGCTCAAGATGATGAGCAACGTTCCCGACACATCATACTCCGCCGTGCTCGAGGACTGGCTATTTCACGTGATCTTGCCGCTGATTGTGTATCTCGCGTTCCTCGTTATGGCGTTCCTCCTCCCGCGACATCCCGAGCCGGCTCTCTTCGGGATCGGAGGCGCGACCCTGCTGCTCCTTTTCATCGGCATCCACAACGCCTGGGATATCGTGACATTCCTCGTGCTGGGACCCGACCAGCCCGGCGCCGATAAGCCAACGCCAGGAGCCTAACGGTACCTAGTGGAGGTCCAGATCCGCGGATTGGATGTCGGTCGCCTCGTAATTCCCTGAGGAGCTCCTTTGTAGCCGCCATTGCGTAACGCGCACGGCGGTCTGGCCGACGTGATAGCCGGCGATTTCCGAGTACGGGACACGCACGCTGGACTTCGCGGCCACGCGCGGACAGCTCGACGGATCGTCGCAGAGCGCGAAGTCGGCAACAGTCCCACTGGCAGTCGTCGCGAGGAAGTTGGGATCGACCGCCATGTAGAACACCGGCCACGAATTGGTATTCGTGAGGGTGAGCGCGGTACCGTCGCTTGTGACAACGAGTCGTTGCGACACCGGACTGGTCGACGTCTCACAAGCAAGGAGCGTCAGAGCGGCCAGTGCCAGAGCGAGTGCTCGCGATGTTCTCATTGCGCCTCGACCGGGAGGACTGTGATTGCTAAACCTTAAGCGAGGCGGTTGAGTCACAGTTGCGCCGGCCTGTTGTTGATCGCGTGGCCGTGATTCATTATTGGACCGCTGAACGATAGGTGATTCTTCCCGGATCTGATCGATCACGTTGAACTGGGACTCGCGTCGCATGACCGACACCGCAAGCGCTGCCAGTCTCCTGCTGAAGCTCTACGAGCTCCGCACCGAGCCGACCCTGCGCCAGGCACGTGCCTGGTTTGCTTTCGAGTTTCATCCGTCGAGCACGCGCGAGGTATTGAGCACCTGGCTCGGGCCTGGCCACGAGAGCGCGCCCTATCGCATGGTGACGAGCTACTGGGACATGGCGGCGTCGCTCGTCAGCCTGGGGGCAATTCCCGCCGAGATGTTCAATGCGGCGAACACCGAGCACGTCGCACTCTACGCGAAGCTGCGTCCCTTCCTCGGTGAAGTCCGCGCGGCCACGCGGTACCCGGATTATCTCTCGCACGTGGAGCGCCTCGTGACCGGTCCCGCCGACGCCCCGGAACGAATCGAAATTGTCGACCGTTATCTGCAGCGGCAGCGCGCGCTCGCCACCGAAGGAAAGCAACGGCCCAACCTAACGACGACCAGCTGAACCGTTCTCCGAGACACGCGATGTACAGTCGGGAGGAGCTCTCCACGGACCTCCGCGCACTCGGTCTCGCGCGCGGCGACGTCGTGATGGTGCACGCCTCGGTGCGCGCTGTCGGCGACGTCGCCGGCGGCCCCGACGAGATTCATCTCGCGATCAAGGATGTATTGGGGAGCGAGGGTACGCTCATGATGTACGCGAGCGCTCCACGCTATGTCGACGAAGTCGGCCGGGGGAACCTAACGCCACGCGAGGAAGCAGAAGTTCTGGACAAGTTGCCGGCGTTCGACCCGCTCACCGCGCGATCCGCGCGTGACAACGGCGCGCTTGTCGAGATGCTGCGGACCTATCCCGGCTCGCGTGTCAACAATCATCCGGCGCGATTCGTCGTGTGGGGAAAGCAGACCGACTACCTGCTTTCGCGCCAGCCATGGGACTACGCATCGCGACTCGGCGCTCGAGCGACTCGTCGCACTGGACGGCAAGATTCTACTTCTGGGCTCCGATCATGACGCCGTGACGTTTCTGCATTACGCGGAGCACATCGTCGAGATTCCCGACAAGCGCGTCGCGCGATTCGAGGTGCCGGTGCTCGAGCAAGGCAAGCGAGTTTGGCGCGAAATGGCCGAGTTCAACACCGGGGGCGACGGCGTTCACGCCAACTGGCCCGATCGGTTCTTCGCGCACATCGTCGACGCGCACCTCGCCGCCTCGGGCAACCATGGAGGAATTGTCGGGAATGCGCCGTCCCATCTACTGCGCGCTCGCGCCCTGCTCGACGCCGCGCTGGAGGCGATGCGAGCGACGGCAGCGGCGCCGGCCGTGCACAGTGATACCTAACGGCCCAGGAAACTCAGTCGCTTGACGGCTTGTCTTTCTCTTTGGACTCGGGCCGTGGTGATCGGCGCGCCTGCTCGGAGATCTGTGCCATTTGGGCACGCAGATCGGCGGCGTTTGCGGCCACCTCGCGCGTGATCTCCCCGGTGCGCTCGAGCTCACGTTCGCGTTTGCGTAACTCGGCGCGCGTGTGTTTCAATCTTGCGCCGCCGTCCTCGAGCGTCCGGTCTGCTTCGCGCAGGCCGGCCTCGGTCTGTTCCTGGCGTTCGCGCGTTTCGGCGTCATCTTCTGCCCTCACGCGAGTCGCTTCGGCGGGCTCCGCCGTGTCCGGAGTTGCTGCCTCCTCCGCACTCTGTTGATCGCTCGGATCCCCTGCCTTTTCCATCCTTTCCTCGCGGAAAACCGTTGCCTTGGTCCCGATTTGCAAGGCAAGAGCCATGAGCAATTAGCGTGGCTGAGCCGCAATGGCGACAGACGTTTGTTTCCAGGCCTTATTCGTGCAGCAAGTTGCCCGACCAGGTTGAGCCGTGGGCCCGCTTCTCGAGTCCACGGTAGTTGGTCTTCAATTCAGGCAATGACACTTCAGGCGACCACGACGCGGTCGAGAACGCGCTCGCGCCCGCCACTGGCCCGTTGTCACTCCGCGCATCAGTTTCGTAGACAATGACCACGAGAAGACCCCCGTCACCCACTTCGACTCCGGCCAACGAGTCCGAAGCTCGAGACAGGGCAGGCGCTAAACGAGACGCAGCCGAGTTTGTTGTTGCGAACGACTCCCAGGCCGCGACCATCGTGGGTGCGGATCTTTACGGTCTGCTCGTGGAGAGCGTACAGGATTACGCCATCTTCGCGCTCGATCCCAAGGGCTACATCCTGACCTGGAACATCGGTGCGGCACGCCTCAAGGGATATACCGCCGACGAGATCATCGGCCGGCACTTTTCGATCTTCTATCCTCCGGAGGACATCGCACGCGGCAAAACGGAGTGGGAGCTCGAAGTGGCCGCACGTGAAGGTCGGTTCGAAGATGAAGGGTGGCGCGTCCGCAAGGATGGAACGCTCTTCTGGGCGAACGTGATCATCACGGCCCTCCGCCGCGGCGAGGGACAGCTCGTCGGCTTCGCGAAAGTCACGCGCGACCTCACCGAGCGGAAGGCATCCGAAGAACGCGCGGTTCGCGACGCGAGCCGTCTCGCCGCGGCGGAAGCAGCGGGTCGCACGAAGTCCGAGTTCCTTGCGACGATGAGTCACGAGCTCCGCACTCCTCTGAACGCGATCGGCGGCTACGCGGAGTTGATCGAGATGGGGGTTGCGGGGCCGATCTCCGAAGAGCAGCGCTCTTACGTCACGCGCATTCGCAGCAGCCAGCAACACCTGCTCGCGATCATCAACGATTTGCTCAATTACAGCCGCAGCGAGGCAGGGCAGCTCGCCTACGACATCGGCAACGTGTCGTTGCACGACGTCGTCGAGCACGCGCTGCCGATGATGCTCCCGCAAGCCACCACCAAGGGCGTCTCGATCACACACGGACCGTGCACGCCCGTCGTCAACGCTCTGGCCGACGAGCAGAAGGTGGAGCAGATCGTTCTGAATCTGCTCTCGAACGCGGTGAAGTTCACGCCGCGTGGTGGCAGCGTCATCGTGTCCTGCCAGATCGACGACGACCAGAGCGCGATCACGGTCAGCGACACCGGGCCTGGAATTCCGCCCGACAAGAAGGAGGCGATCTTCGAGCCATTCGTTCAGCTCGGTCGGTCGCTGACGACTCAGCTTCAGGGAACGGGGCTCGGTCTCGCGATCAGTCGCGATCTCGCCCGGGCGATGCACGGTGATCTGTCCGTCGGCGACACGCCCGGCGGAGGAGCGACGTTCACCCTCACGCTTCCCCGCGCCGAAACGACCGCCGAGCACGAAGCTAACGAGTGAGCCGGCGCGTCCTGCTCAGCTGGAGCGGCGGAAAGGACAGCGCGCTCGCCCTCGCGGCGCTCTCTGACGATCCGACGATCGAAGTCGTGGGACTGCTCACGAGCGTTACGCGTGACTACGATCGTGTGAGTATTCACGGCGTGCAGCGCGCGCTGCTCGACGCGCAGTCGGCGGCATTGGGACTCCCCCTCACCGAGATCGCGCTCGAGCCCCAGTGCACGAACGCCGCGTACGAGGCGGCTTTCCTCACCGCTCTCGAAACGGCGAGGGCGCGTCATCCCGGAGTCGATGCAATTGCTTTCGGCGACCTCTTCCTCGAGGACGTCCGTGCGTATCGCGAGCGGCTGCTCGCCGGGACGGCTATCGAGCCCCTCTTCCCACTCTGGGGCGAACCGACCGCCACACTGGCCGAGCATTGCTGCAACCTCGGCATCGAAGCGCGGCTTGTCTGCGTCGACACGACACAGCTCTCGAGCGCATTCGCCGGTCGTCTCTTCGATCGCGAGCTGCTCGCCGAGCTGCCGACCGGAGTCGACCCCTGCGGCGAGCGTGGCGAATTCCACACTTTCGTCGCCAACGCTCCTGGCTTCGGCGCACCCGTGCGATATACCGTTGGTGAGATCGTTAGGCGCGACGACCGCTTCGTGTACTGTGACCTTCTTCCGGGTATTGCGGCTACGGTTGCTACTTAGAAACGGGCCTAACGAGCGTCGATCGCATGATGGAGCTCGGGCGGTAGCGGCAAGAACGCTTCGACGGCGCTCACCAGGTCGGCGACGCTTACCGGGCGACGTAGCACGCGAGTCCACGGCCCTGCGGGTGGCGGGATCGTCGTGCGCGCGAGAAGGATGACGCCGGGATCGGCATGGCGTTTTCGGAGCGCCTCGAGATCGGCGAGGTTCGCGCCGATGAGCGTATCCTGATCGACGACGAGCAAGCGTACCGGTCCGCGGTCCGCGAGCGCTGGTTGGACGACGCGCGCCTCGCGCATTCCGCGCGCGCCGACCGCGTCGTAGCCAGCTTCACGCAATGCGCCGCGGAGCAGCGCCCGCCGCCATTGATCACCCATGACGACCAGAACGCGCGGTGCGGTTCGGTCGTCATTCGTCGTCATGGTTTCTCCCTTGCGGCCGCGCGATCGGCGCGCTGTCCTTTACGCAGTAGAGCCCGCACGTAGTCGTCGAAGTCGTCGTGCATGATCTTCATCGCGGGGTTCGCGAGCATGTCGCGGAACGCGTCTTCCTCGCCCAGCTGTGACATGCGCTTTTCCCAGGACCTGAAGTAATCGTCCGGCAGCTGACCTTCCTTGTGCGCGTACCATGCGATCTCGAAGAGCGAGAGTTGCATGAGACTCAGGAAGTATTCCTGAATCTCACGATCGGAATGCAGGTGTTCGACATCGTTCTTGTGCACTGCGGCGAGCGATGGATGATCCACTCGAATCTTTCGCAATTGATACTGCAGCTCGACGAGCTTTGCGAAGTTGGCGACCGCCTGCGCCTTGCGTGCCGCGCGAAACTGGAACGCGGTGTACAGGAGTCCGCCAGCGATGGCAAACGATGACACGGCCTGGAGTGTTATCTGTACGATCTGTATCGAGGGCATTCTCTGAAGCTAGACTACGCTCTCTGCTTTTTGACAACCGCTCACTGGGCCAGGAGCCACCGCCGAATGTGGTACACCGTGCTGCACGAGGAAGCGCCCATCGGCATCGTCGAGTTGCCGCTGGCCGGTCTCGCTGCTGGAACGATGCAACGATTCCCCACCTATCGCGCGATTCGTCCCACCGTGCGCGCGGCCACGGGTGCCCTGCTCCAGCTCGGGCTCTTCGGCGCAGCTTATCCGCCGATCCCGCCGCGCCAGCGCGAGATCGCGCGCTTGAGGCGCGCGATTGCACGCGCCGCGCGGCTTCCCCTAAGTCTCGTCGATGAGCGCGGCGCCGCGGCGCATGCGGCCTTCGTGAATCTCCTGGAGGCGCCGGCAGACGAGCGGGTCGTTGTCGTAGCGGGCTTCGAAGACACCCTGGCGGGAGTCGGCGCCCGAGTGCCGGCGCCCATCGAAACGCTACCGCTATCGCGGTAGCCCGCGCGTGATCTTCTCCGCATTCGCGTAGTACACCTTCTTGAGCACCGAGTCTGGAAGATCGATCCCGTAGAGTTTCCAGAAGGCGTGGTAGTTCCGGTAGTAATCGAAGTACTCATCGTGCGTCTCGAAGACGCGCCAATAGTACGGATACTCCGCCGGCTGGAACGAATCCTTCCCGAAGAGGATGCGATCCTGGTACTTCACGAAGAAATCGTGCGCGCCGCGTGGCTGGCGGCCGATGTCGTACAGGACGGCGCCAACCTCGGTGTAGACGTTAGGCATCTCGTCCAGCATCTTGCCCAGGCGACCGAGGTCGTTCGCGTGCCAGCCCATGTGTGCGGCGACGAAGGTCGTGCGCGGATGTTTGTGGAACAAGTTGTCCCGCTCCGTCATCAGCTCCTCGAAGCGCGGGAAGCGATCGGGCGGATAGCGACGACCCGGAAAGAGGGCCAGCTCGAGCCACCGTTCGTTCTTCATGTCGATCGGCTCGAAGAATTGCTCGGGATCCGCAGTGTGGATGAAGACGGGAATGCCGAGTCTCGCACACGCGTCCCAGATCGGATCCAGCTCGGGGTCGTCGAGCTTGAGGCGCGTGCCGTCGGCCTTCTTGATCGTTAGGCCGAAGCTCTTCGGGATTTCGCCGACGCCAACGGCACCGGCGGCGAGGTCCGCTTGCAATTGGGCGATGGCCTTCTCCGCCCATCCCGGTCCAACGTTGCGGAAATCGATCCCCGCGAGCACGCGCACGCGATCTTTCATCTGCGCCGAGGCGCGAATCGCGGTGACGGCGCGCTTCAGGCGATCCCCGCTCAGGTTGTCGGCAGCGAGCATGACGCGCACGTTCAAACTGTCCATCGCGGCACCGAGCGTCGCGAGCCCTTCGGCCGACTCGAGGAGGCCTTCCGGATGACCATGGAAGTCGATGGCCGGATACTTGGCACGCCTAACGAGATGTGCCGGTGTGACGAGCGTCGATCGCGGGCGATAGTCGAGGATGCTCGGCGCGGCGAGATCGGGGGCCATGCAGCTGCCCGGCCGCACTTCCGTCGTACCTTCGGGGCAGCTTTCGCCCTGTTGAATCGTGGTGACGGGCCGGCCGCCGCGGCCACCAGGCCGGCCGGTCTGTGCGACAGCGTCGGTAGCGATGAGCGAGCACACGCCGATGAGCGTGAAGACAAGACGCATTAGGACTCCGAGCCGATTTGCCTGCGCAATCTGACACCGGTGGAGCAAGCTTCGAAAGAGGTGCGCCTCCTGCTTCGTCTCGTGGTGTAAATGGACTCGCGTGACGCCGGGCAACTGATCGCCCCCGCAGTGCACGTTGGCGAGCGTTGGGCCGACCTCGGAGCAGGCACGGGCACATTTACAAGAGCGCTCGCGCGTCTCGTCGGAGCGGCCGGCACCGTGTACGCCATCGAGCGCGATCGTTCGGCCATCGTTTCGCTCGAGGCACTCGCGCGAGATCGCGAGTCCGGAAAGGCCTCCGTCGTCGCCATGCGAGCGGATTTCACGCAACCGCTGGAGCTCCCACCGCTGGATGGCGCGCTCTTCGCCAATGCGCTCCATTTCATCGATGCCTACGAGCAAGCAAACGTGCTGCGACGCATCGCCGAGCGTCTCGAGAACGATGGCGCAATCGTCGTCGTCGAATACGACAACCGACCGCCGAGTCGTTGGGTGCCGTTCCCGCTTTCACTGACGCGTCTCGCCGAGCTGTCACGTATCGCGCACCTCGGCGCGCCCGAACTGATCGGCCAGCGCCGGTCGATGTTTGGCGGAAGCATGTACGCGGCGCGCGTGCCGCGGCGATCACCTATGCCGCTGACGCCAACCTAACGATGCGCCTCACCTTCGCCCTCGCCAGCCCCAAAGATGCGCCTGCCCTTGCGGCATTACGCACCGCGGCCGCGCGCGAGCTGACGAAGCAGTTCGGCGCGGGCCATTGGTCCAGCGAACCGTCGGAGCGAGGCGTCCTGGCGGATCTCAAGAATGCGCAGGTCTGGATCGCGCGGCGGGGCGCCGCCGTCGTCGCGACGTTTCGTCTCGCGACGAAGAAGCCGTGGGCGATCGATCGGTCGTACTTCAGCGAGTGCAAGCGCCCGATCTATCTCACGAACATGGCAGTGCGGCCGGACTACCAGCGGCGCGGCGTCGGACGTGCGTGTCTCGAGCACGCGGTTCGACGCGTCTGCGAATGGCCCGGGGATGCGATACGGCTCGACGCATATCAGGGCGACGGCGGCGCGGGCCAGTTCTACGCCAGGTGTGGCTTTCGTGAGGTCGGACGCGTGGTCTATCGATCCACGCCACTCATCTATTACGAGTTGCTCATCTGACGGCTGCGCGCCGCGAGATCGGAGACTCGAGGCCCTTTCAGGACAGTGCCACGGGACCCAGCCTGTTCGAGGATGGCCTGCGTCAGGTGCGTGCCGGCGTGACGACGATGGAGGAAGTCGTGCGCGCGACGGGCGGTGACCGCGGCAACGTGCCGACTTGAGCGCGGCGCAAGGACTTACAGCTTCTTATAAACGCGCACGTAGTCCACGACCATCGTCTGTGGGAAAGTCGTCGTCGCATCCGGATCGCCGGGCCAGCCTCCGCCGACGGCAACATTCATGAGCAGAAAGAACGGGTGATCGAACACCCATGTCGTGCCGGATGGAATGCTGCCTAACGTCGTCTGGAAGTACTGTGCGCTGTCGACGAACCACTGGACGCTATTCGGGTTCCACTCGACGGCATAGACGTGAAAATCATCGGCGAACACGCCGCTGCCGAGCTGGTATGGTCCTCCGATGCCGCCGGCGCCGGAATATCCAGGACCGTGCATCGTCCCGTGAACGACGGCTGGCTCCTTTCCAATGTTCTCCATGATGTCGATCTCGCCGCTCTTCGGCCAACCGACGAGATCGATGTTGTTGCCCAGCATCCAGAAGGCGGGCCAGAGCCCCTGTCCGCGAGGAATGCGAATGCGCGCCTCGAAGCGCCCATAGGACTGCGAGAAAAGACCCGCGGTTTTGATTCGCGCCGAGGTGTATCGACAGCTCCCATACCAGCAGCTGTCGACAGTGTTCGCCGGTTCAGCGAGTGCCGTGATAACCAGATGCCCGTTACCGTCGAGCGAAATATTGTCGAGGCGCGTCGTGTAGAACTCGCGCTCCTGATTGCCCCAGCCGCCTCCGCCGGTGTCCGCGACCCACTTCGTGCGATCGAAGGAGATGCCCGCCGCACCATCGAACTCGTCGCTCCAGACGAGCGTCCAGGATGGCGGCGTCACGGGAGGCGTCGTCACGCCCGACGTATTCGACGTCGCCGCGGACGCACACGCGGCAAGGAAGAGCACGACCACCGCTCGAGCATCCGCACGAGTTTTCATGCCCTTGAATGTGCGGCGCACACTGCCGCGTCGGAAGCGCGCCCGACGAATTTTGTGAACGATCTGGCGAACTACCGGCGCCCCGCCTCGACGGGTGTGCTGTTCACGGAATCGTCGTCTGGTTCGTAGTGCGCGGAACGTTCGGATGCCTTCGATTCTGTCCTCTGTCGCTCAGCGCTCGCGACACCACCGAATTGCCTAACGAAACGCCCGTACGTCCGTTCGGGGTCGTGGTCGAAACGGGAAGTGTCACGGTGAAGAGCGCACCACCTTCGGCCACGTTCACCGCACTTACACGGCCGTGATGCCGCTCGACGATCGACCGGACAATCGTGAGGCCCATGCCGAGTCCTTGTGTCTTCGTCGTGAAGAAGGGCTCGAAGAGATGCGCTTCCACGTCGGAAGGGATGCCAGGTCCGCTGTCGCGAATTGCGATCTCCGCCACGCCACGGACGAGCGTTGTGCTGACACTCACCGCGCGCCGGATGCTGGACGAGGACGCCGCATCCAGTGCATTGATCGTGAGATTGAGGATTACCTGTTGCAGCTGCACGGGATCCCCCATGAGCGTGAGCGAGTGCGGTGTGAGGGAGAGCTCCAGACCGGTGCTCCGGAGCACCGCGTCATGCTGGAGAAGATGCACGGCCTGCCGGCAAATCTCGTTGATGTCGAGCGTCGTCGTCGCGGATGACTCCTTGCGCAAGAGCAGCCGAATCTGGTTGATGACCTCCGCCGCGCGATCGCAGTCGCTGACGATGTTTCTGAAGCTTTCTGCCGCCTCGTCGAGATCGCGCGTCCCACGCGCGAGGAGAATCGATCCGGCCTCGGCGTTCGCACGAATCGCGGTCAGCGGCTGACGCAACTCGTGCGAAAAGGAGGCAGCGAGCTCGGCGACCGCTGCCACTCGGCCCATGTGCGCGATCTCGCGCCTTGTCTCTTCGGCGGCAGCCACTTCATTCGCCATGTGATTGAAGCTGTCTGCGAGACGCGCGATCTCGGCCACGTCGGCCCCTGGCACACGAACGTCGTATCGTCCGCGAGCAATCGACTCCGCGGCATCGGCGATCGCGACAATCGGCTTGGCGACTCGTCGACCGATGAACAGCGCCGCACCGGTTCCGGCAAAGATCAGGACGATGCCGACGACAACCAATTGCCGGAGGGTGGCCCGGGGCGCGGCGAGGATATAGTCGAGTCGCGACTGCATCATGATCTGGAGCGGCGTCTCCGGAATCGGCGCGCTCGCGGTGACAACTCTCACGTCGGTGCCATCATGGTCAGACTGGTTGATGACGCTGCCCGGTGGAGTAGCCGGCACGCCGCCGACGGTCGCCCAGGTGCTTCCATCGGCATTGCCGTAGTACGTCGTCACGCCGTCGCCCGCGAGCGCGCGCACGCTGCGATCCGCCTGCGTATTGTCCGCGATGCGACGCTCGTGCGCGATGTATCCGATCACTCCACGCCGCCTAACGACTGGCTGCACCAGCCAGAAATAGACGCTCCCGTCGGACACGTAGAGTGGGCTCAGCCCCAACGACTCGGGCGCTCTGGCCGCGCGGACCGCCAGGCGCAACATCGCTCGAGCGCCTAACGCCAAATTGCTCACGGGTATCGCTGCCGTCACCGACCTCCCTCGACCGACATGGGTGGCGCGCTGCCCCTTCGCATCCCACAGCTCGATCACCAGCCCGGAGTCCGTCGGGAGCACGAGGCCGGCGAGTACCAGGCGTGCGTCGGCGAGGAGCTTCTTCGAAGAAGCTGATACGCTTCGCTCGTTCTCGCGGGCGTCGGCGTCGCCCAACGCGAGGGTGAGCGCGGCATTACGCGCCGCCGTCAGGTAACGAAGCCGGTTTTGCCTGAGTCCCGTTTCAGCGACGGCGGCGAGTTCGCGAGTCGATCGGACGAGTCGCTCCTCCGCTCCCGCAATCGCCGAGCGCGTCAGCATCTTGTACGCCGCGGCGACGACCACTATCAGGCAAAGGGCGATCACTCCACCGGTGAGAAGCGCCAGCCTTCGCGCCAGCGACATGCGGTGTCGAGCTTCGGCGATTGGCATTCAGAAACTCTGGTGTGCCACGGCAGAGTCCGTGCGAACCGACCAGCAGGCGCTATCGTCCGAGCTGTCGCTCGCGCGACTCGCGAGGCACGGGCGCAGAAGCTCGAGCAGCGCAGCCGCGGTGAATGGTTTGCGGAGCCAGCCGCGCGCGCCAACGGCTCGAGCGTGCTGCAGCGTGGCCGGATCATCGTACGCACTGATGAAGATGACCGGCGGAAGCGAGTCCGCACGCGCCAGGAGACGGTCGTAGAACTCGAAACCTGTCGACGTTCCGAGCTGAACGTCGATTACGAGACAGCATGGCGACGAGAGGTCCCGCTCGAAATACTCCTCCGCGTCACCGAACGTCTCAGCGCGGACGCCAAGCACACGCAGCAAACGGACTAGCGATCGCCTGATCGACTCATCGTCGTCGACGATACCGACCCACTCTTCGAAAGTGATCGGCAATGGAGACATCGCTTCGGTCCGGCAGGTGGTGGTTGTATCCAGGAGTAATGGGCGCCACAGGTTGACTCAATTCTCACCATAGCGCTGCCGCCGGGCAGCCATATTGGACTTTCGACCAATCGTTACTTTAGAAGGAACCCTCCATTCGGTCGAACAATGAAGCGCCTCTCTCTGATCATTGCAGCCGCCGTCCCGCTCCTCGCTGCCGCGCCGCAGCAAGAGTCTCGGAACCCGGAGCTTGCGCGTCTCGAGCGCGAAGCACAAAACGTCTCCATCACGCGTGATGATTGGGGCATTCCCCACGTCTACGGGAAGACCGACGCCGACGCGGTGTTTGGTCTCGTCTACGCGCAGGCGGAAGACGACTTCAATCGCGTCGAGACAAACTTCATCAATGCGATCGGGCGGCTCGCCGAGGCAGAAGGGGAAAAGGAGATCTACCGCGACCTCAGGATGAAGCTGTTCATCGATCCAGACACGCTCAAGGCGGACTACGCCGCGAGCCCGGACTGGCTCAAGAAGCTGATGGACGCCTGGGCCGATGGGTTGAACTTCTATCTGGCGAAGCATCCCACGGTGAAACCGCGTGTTATCACGCACTTCGAGCCGTGGATGGCGCTGAGCTTCAGTGAGGGGAGCATCGGCGGCGACATCGAGCGCGTGAACCTCAATCAGCTCGCGGCGTTCTACGGAAACCAACCGCGTGAAGACAAGGGATCACAGCGCGAGGACGAAACCACGATGCCTAACGAGCCGAGCGGCTCGAATGGGGTAGCGATCGCGCCGTCGAATACCGTTGGGCATCACGCCTTGCTCCTGATCAACCCGCATACGTCGTTCTTCTTCCGTGCCGAGGTGCAGGTGCACAGCGACGAGGGGCTGAACGCGTACGGCGCGGTCACGTGGGGGCAGTTCTTCGTCTATCAGGGTTTCAACGATCGCATCGGTTGGATGCACACGTCGAGCGGCGTCGACGCGATCGATGAGTATCTCGAGACGATCGTGAAGAAGGGCGATCAGCTGTTTTACAAATATGGCAACGAGGAGCGACCCATAACGGTGAGTACGATCACCGTGCCTTACAAGACGGCGAGTGGTATGGCGACGAAGCAGTTCACCGTGTACCGCACACATCACGGACCGATCATTCGTGAGCAGAACGGCAAGTGGGTCGCCATTCGGCTCATGAACGAGCCGGTGAAGGCGCTCACGCAGTCCTACACACGGACGAAGGCGCGCGATTACAAGTCGTTCAAGCAGATCATGGATCTGCACACGAACTCGTCGAACAATACTATTTACGCGGACGCCGACGGGAACATCGCCTACTTTCATGGGAACTTCATTCCGCGTCGCAATACTCGCTTTGATTGGTCGAAGCCCGTGGAGGGAAGCGACACCGCCACCGAGTGGCACGGCTTGCTATCCGTCGACGAGTCGCCGCATCTGCTGAATCCTGCAAGCGGATGGCTGTATAACTCCAATAACTGGCCGTGGTCGGCCGCGGGACCGTCGAGCCCGAAGCGTGCGGACTATCCCGCCTACGTCGAGACGGGTCGTGAGGAGTCGTGGCGCGGCTACCATGCCTTGCGTGTGCTCTCGAATCGCAAGGATTTCACGGTCGAGCGGCTCCGCGCTGCGGCCTACGACAGCTATCTCCCCGCTTTCGAGAAATTCATCCCTTCCCTCCTCTCCGCGTACGATCAGTTGCCGGCGAGCGACCCGCTCAAGACGAAACTCGCCGAGCAGATCAAATTGCTGCGTGGGTGGGACTATCGTTGGGCAGTTCCGTCGGTGGCGACCTCACTTGCAGTGTTCTGGGGCGAAGAGATGACTCGGCGCGTCGGCGCCGAGGCGCGCCGCGCCGGCGTCTCGACCGATGACTACATCCTCGGGAAGGCAACGCCGGCGGAGCGCGTGGAAGCGCTCGCCGCGGCATCGGACAAGCTCGGCGCCGACTTTGGAAACTGGAAGACGCCGTGGGCCGATATCAACCGCTTCCAGCGCCTAACGGGTGACATCGTCCAACCCTTCAACGACGCCGGGGCGAGCATTCCCGTCGGGTTCACGTCGTCGCGATGGGGCTCGCTCGCTTCGTTTGGCGCGCGGCCATATCCGGGGACAAAGAAGTGGTATGGCACGAGCGGCAACAGCTTCGTTTCGGTCATCGAGTTCGGGGATAGCGTGCGAGCAATTGCGGTGACCGCGGGCGGTGAGAGCGGGCATCCGGCCTCACCACACTTCAACGACGAGGCGCAGCGATACGCGACTGGTGACCTGCGCCCGGTCTACTTCTATCGGTCTCAACTCGCGGGCCACACGGAAAAAACGTACAATCCAGGCGCGGAGGTCGAACCATAGGCTTGCCGCGTGACGCTCGACGAGGAGTCCAAGGTCTCATATGCCTAACGATTTTCAGGAGCAGGAGCAGACGAGACTGCGGGTCGCGCTATCCGTGGCGGCAGGTTTTCTCGCGGAAGTGTTCACGATCGCCGTCGTCGGGATCGTCATTCTCGGCCACCGACTGATGGCTCCTGGGCAGTCTCCGGACGTTCAGCGTGAGTTCAATTTCCGCGCGGCGTACATCACGGGCCCGCTCTTTGGTGTGATCTTCACGTACGTGATGGCAACGTGGGTCGTGCGCAAAGCCAAGGGGCGATACTTCGCGCATGCGCTGCTCGTCGGCGCGGGAGCGATCGTACTCCACGTCGTGACCACGATCGGCGCGCCGGGTGGATACGGCTTGATCCATGGCGTCGCCGATTTCCTGAAGCTCGTCGCCGCGGTGACGGCGGCGTACGTGGGCGAACGCAAGAGGGCTGGCCGCGTCGTCACCGCCTAACGTGGTGCGCATCCGTGGCGACGGCTAACGTCTACACTCGCCGCTGGTTCTCCACCTTCCTCGGCCGGATCGACGCGGCGATCGTCGACCGCGAGATCGCGTTTCTACGCAGGCACCTGGCCGCGGGCGCGCGCGTGCTCGACCTCTGCTGCGGCACCGGCCGGCACGCGGCTCCGTTGAGCGACGCTGGATTCCGCATCGTCGGCCTCGATCGAGACGCGTCGGCATTACGCGACGCAAGATCGTGGGCGCCAGCCGCAGACTTCGTGCGCGCCGACATGCGGCAGTTGCCGCTCGAGACAGGCAGCGTCGACGCAGCGATCTGCATGTGGCAGAGCTTCGGCCATTTGGATACTGAGGGTAACGAGGCCATCCTCGGCGGGCTGGCGCGCGTGCTGCTACCTAACGGTTGCCTGGTCATGGATCTCTATCACCTGGATTTTCACGCCGCGCACCAGGGCGAGCGAACGATCGAGCGCGATGGCGAGCGCGTGTTCGAATCGCGCCGGATGCATGGCGATCGGCTGCGCGCGACGCTGCGCTACGAGTCGAGCGGCGAGTCGGAGGAATTCGAGTGGCAGTTGTTCACACCCTCGGCCATTGGAGCAATGGCTCGGCGAGCTGGATTGGAGGTGCGGTTGGTTTGCGCCGAGTTCGACGAGCACGTTGCGGCGTCGAGCGAGCGGGCGAGGATGCAGCTTGTGTTTAGAGGGATGTGAACGGCGGAAACCGCGTGAACGGCGGTGCGAAGAGAAGGATCTAGTGGACTGTAACTGAGATAATGAGAGCAGATGCGAGAGCAGGCGCTTTCCACGCCAAAACAACAAAGCGCATTACGGATTCGACGGATGGACGGATGCTCCGGATCGCTCCGGATCGCTCCGCGAAGAGGACGACTCCGCCTGCCACGAGCCGGGAATATTTGTTAACTGCACACCGATTGAGCGTTGGTGGCGAATCGAGCGCTAGAGGCGTCCCGAGGCCCTAACAAAAATCGTCCGGGCTCGTTGCGCGCAGCTGGATCAAGCAAGGACCGAATCCGTTTGATCCGTGCTATCCGTCGAATCCGTAATACTTCTTTGTCATTGTGGCCTTTTCGGCTGGGCCAGTTTTGATATGGAGTCGGCAAGCCGTGCTCTCACAATCTCAATTACAGTCCACTAGTATCCGTGCCTTGTGGCTCGCCCCTAACAATTGATGCTAGATCCTGGGTCGCTTCGCTCCGGAGGATGACAAAGCCTCTAGCGGACCCCTTCCCCGTTCCTACATTCGCGCACTATGGGCAGCCCCACACCGCTGCACGACCTCTCCAAACTCCGTATCGATCGCGACGCGCCAACGGCCGGCGTGAGACGGGCAGTGATACGAAACGCGATCTTCGCGGTAATCGTGTTCGCTCTTGCCGCGGCCGTGCTTCTCGTTTTGCGCCAGCGATCGGTTGTGCCGGTGCAGACGATCGTCGCCGCCGTGTCGAACGATCCTGGAGTGAAGAGCGGTTCCAGCGGCGCAACGAGCGTGACGGCCAACGGGTACATCGTCGCCCGCACGCGCGCGTCCGTGTCGTCCAAGGTTCCCGGACGACTCGCGTACCTCGGCGTGAGCGAGGGATCATTCGTGACAGAAGGCGAGATCATCGCGCGACTCGAGAATGGCGATTACGCGGCGCAGGTCGCGGAGGCAAACGCGAACATCGCCACCAGCCATGCGCAGGTCGTCGAAGCGGAAGCGGATCGCGATCAGCAGCAAAGCGACGCGAAACGCTTGCGCGACATTCGCGTTCAGAACAAGCAGCTCGTATCGCAGCAGGAAGTGGATGCCGCCGAGACGAAGCTCGCGACCTCCGACGCGCGCGTGAAGGCGGCGCAAGCGCGCGTCATCGCGGCCGATGCATCGTTGCGTTTCGCGCAGGTGAATCTCGCGAACACCGAGATTCGTGCGCCGTTCACGGGTACGGTTTTGCGCAAGGAGGCCGAAGTTGGGGAGGTCGTCGCCCCGTCGGTGGGTGGCGGATTGACGCGCGGTGCGGTCGTGACGATGGCCGACCTCAAGAGCCTCGAGGTCGAGGTCGACGTGAACGAGGCATATATCGCGCGCCTGCACGGCGGACAAGCAGCGCGGATCACGCTCGATGCGTATCCGGACACGTCGTTCGCCGGCCACATTCGGCAGGTCGTGCCGACGGCCGATCGGCAACGGGCGACGGTGCAGGTGAAGGTGACGATCGTCGATCGCGATCCCCGCATTCTGCCCGAAATGGGCGCGCGCGTCGATTTCCTCGAGCCCGAGGCGAAGCTCGCGGGCGCACCTGCGATCGCGTCGGCACCGCGAATTCGGGTTCCGGCCGCGGTCGTTCACGAAGAGAACGGCCAATCGATCGTGTGGCTCGTGCGCGACGGACGCCTCGAGTCGCGCGCCGTCGAGGCAGCGCCGACGAGCGCCGGGTTCCGAGAGATTCGCAAAGGACTCGCCGGCGGCGAGATGTTACTGGCCGGCGGCGTCGATCAGCCGAAGACGGGGATGCGGGTGACGTTTACGAAACCCTAATTCGTTGGGAGTGGCATTATGGCCCTGGTCGAGATTCGCGACGTCTACAAGTCGTTCCAGCGTGACACGCAACACATCGATGTGTTTAACGGCATCACCCTCGACGTGGACGAGGGGAGCTTTCTCGCTCTGATGGGTCCCTCGGGCTCGGGAAAGTCCACGCTGCTCAACCTGATCGCGGGCCTCGACAAGCCGAATGCCGGCACGATTCGCGTCGCAGGCTCCGAAGTCAGCGCGATGAAACCGCGCCAGCTCGCGCCGTGGCGCGCGCGGCATGTGGGTTTCGTGTTTCAGCAATTCAACTTGCTGCCGGTGCTGACGGCATATCAGAACGTCGAGCTGCCGCTGCTGCTCACGCGGCTCTCGAAGAAAGAGCGGGACGAGCGAGTGCGTATCGCGTTAGGCGTCGTGGGACTCGACGATCGGATGGATCACTATCCGCGGCAGCTGTCGGGCGGGCAGGAGCAGCGCGTCAGCATCGCGCGCGCGATCGTCGCCGACCCGACGGTGATTCTCCTTGACGAGCCGACCGGTCAGCTCGACGGCAAGAGCTCGCAGGAGGTGCTCACCCTGCTGAAGCGTCTCAATGCCGAATTCAGGAAAACGATCGTCATCGTGACGCACGACGCTCACGCCGCCGAGCGAGCGACGACGGTGCTCCATCTCGAGAAGGGCGATCTCATTCGCAGCGACTCCGTGCCGAGCCTTCGGGCTGCCGAGGCCGCAACGGCGCGGGTGCCACGATGAAATACCTACCGTTGGTGCTCGCCAATCTCGGACGCCACAAGCGGCGCACGATCCTGACCATAACGAGTGTCGCGCTGGCGCTCTTTCTGTTCGCGTCACTCCAAACGGTGGTGACGACGATCGCGAACGCCGCGAATGTCGGGAGCGTGCGTCGTCTCGTCTCGACGAGCGCGACCGGCATCGTCTTCCCGCTGCCGATCTCGTACGCGAATCGTCTGCAAGCCGTGCCCGGAATCGAGGCGGTGACCTACGCGAACTGGTTCGGCGGCCGCTATGGCGATGGCAGGAAGTTCTTCGGCCAGTTCGCCATCGATCCGAAGTCGTACCTCGACATGTACCCGGAGATCTCCGTCCAGGAAGATCAGAAGCAAGCCTTCGTTCAGGAGCGCTCGGCAGCGCTCGTCGGCAAAGGACTCATGAATGCGTTCGGCTGGAAGCTCGGGCAGAACGTCACGCTTCAGGGAACGATCTATCCGGGCGACTGGACGTTCACGATCCGAGGCACCTACACGCCGACGGCTGCGTCGATCACCGATGACATGATGTTTTTCCACCACGACTATCTCGATGAGCGCACCGGCCGACAGGGTCTCGTTGGCTGGTACGTCGCGCGCATCGATCATCCCGATCGCGCGGCGACCATCGCGAAGACGATCGACGATCAGTTCAAGAATTCATCATATCCTTCGAAGACCGGCACGGAACAGGCCTTCAATGCAAGCTTTGCGACGATGTGGGGCAATGTGAGCTTGCTCATGGGCACGATCGGCATGGCGGTCGTGTTCGCGATCCTCTTGGTGTCGGCGAACGCGATGATGATGAGCGCACGGGAACGGACGCGCGAAGTCGCGATACTGAAAACGATCGGCTTCGGTGACACGACGTTATTCGGCGTCGTGATGCTCGAGGCAGCCGTCATCGCCGTTACCGGTGCCGTGATCGGTCTCGGCGGAGCGAAGGTGCTGTACAAAGCGACACATTTCAGTGGCGGCGGCTTTCTCCCTGGCTTCGATGTCACGGGCACAACGCTGGCCTTAGGCTCGGCGGTCGCGATCGTTCTGATGATCGCGAGCGGTGCCGTGCCGGCGATTCGCGCCGCGCGGCTGCCGGTGATCTCGGCACTGAGGCAGGTCGAATGAAGATCCCATTCATCTACAACGCGCGGAGTGTCATTCAGCGGCCCGCGTCGACGGCGTTCACCGCCGTCGGTATCGCCCTCGTCGTCGCGGTGTTCATCGGCATGCTCGCGCTGGCAAACGGCTTCCGCGCCGCACTCGCGCGCACGGGATCCGATAACAACGCGCTCGTCCTGCGCCGCGGTGCGGACTCGGAGCTCTCCAGCGGCATCGATCGCGAGACGGCGAACCTGATCGCGACGTCGCCGCATGTCGCCCTTGCCGCCGACGGTCGCCCGCTGGTCAGTCCCGAGGTCTACGTGCTCGTCCCGCTCGTTAGGGTCGGCGGTGACAGCAATGCGGTCGGGAATGTGGTGATTCGCGGCATCAGTGAGAAGGCGTGGGATGTGCGCGCCAATATCCATGTCGACAACGGCCACCGCCCAGCCTCGGGCCGCAGTGAGATCTGCGTCGGGACGAAGATCCTTGGCCGATACAGGAATACCAGTATCGGTGACAGGCTTCGCTTCGCCGGTCGCAACTGGGACGTCGTCTGTAACTTCAGCGCCGGCGGCTCCGCATTCGAGTCGGAGATCTGGGGCGAGAACGAGCAGTTCATGCCCGTGTTCCGTGGCCAGGTGTTCCAGTCCGTCTCGTTCCGCTTGAAGGATCCAGCAGCGTTCGAGGAAGCGAAGCGGGCGCTCGAGGGAGACAAACGACTTCAGGTGGACGTCCACCGGGAGTCGACGTTCTACGTCGACCAATCGAAGCTGCTCGGCGACATTCTCCAGTTCCTCGCGATCGTGATCACGAGCATCATGGCAATTGGCGCGGTATTCGGCGCGGTAAACACGATGTACGCTGCTGTCGCCGGTCGGACGCCGGAGATCGCGGTCCTGTTGACGTTAGGCTTTCATCCGCGCAGCGTGCTGGCGAGCTTCCTCGTCGAGTCGGCGCTGATCGCCGCGATCGGTGGCATCATCGGTTGTTTGATTGCGCTCCCCGTCAACGGATTTGTTGCGAGCACAACCAACTGGTCGAACTTCAGCGAGATCGCCTTCAATTTCCGGGTCACGCCTGGACTTCTGCTCGCGGGACTGATCTTCGCCGTCGTTATGGGAGTGGCGGGCGGATTCTTTCCCGCCAGACGAGCGGCGAAGCTTCCGGTCGTGCAAGCGTTGAGGTAAGGTGGTTCGTGATCGGTGTCTGGTCGTTGGTGGCACCCAACTACCAACGACCAGACAGCAATAACCAATAGACATGCTCGCCCTTCTAAAGCTCCTCCAATCGCTCGTCAAAACATTGCACTCCGACGGAACGCCGACCCAGATCGGGCTCGGCGTCGCACTCGGAGCGGCATTGGGACTGACGCCGATCGCGAACGCGCACAATCTGATAGTTCTATTGCTGCTCGCGGTGCTGAACGTGTCTTTTGGCGCGGGTATGTTGGCCTGGGCGGTCTTCGTGCCTGTGGGATTCATGCTCGACCCGCTGTTCGATCGCGTCGGACACTGGCTCCTGATCGACGCAGCATCCCTTCGGCCTCTCTGGACGACGTGGGACAACACGCCAGTGCTCGCGCTCACGAACTTCAACAACACCGTCGTTCTCGGTAGCGTTGTCGTCTGGCTCGTGCTCTTCGTACCGCTCTGGTTCGTGTCGCGGGTCGCGATCATCCGCTATCGCGCGACAATCGGCGAGCGCGTACGCCAGTCGCACTTCTACAAGGTTCTCTCCGCCTCCCAGGTGTACAATGTCTACCGCTGGTTCCGTCCGTAGCGGCTCGACGCCGGCCTACGGTCCGCCCGCGGCTGGCAGCGGCGCGGCGCCTAACGGGTCGAGCGGCCGCAAGCGCAAGGCGTTCTTCCGCTGGCAGGGTATCGTGCCGATCGTGCTCGTTGGCGCGCTCGTCGCGTTGGTTTGGTTGCTCTTCGCCGAGCGCCTTCTGCGCAACACCATGGAGGAAGCGGGCACCAAGGCGTTAGGCGCCGAAGTCGACGTCGCGGATCTCAAGATCCATCTCACGCAAAGCGCCATCGAGATCGCGGGCATCGCCGTCGCTGATCCATTCGATGCCCATAGGAACCTCCTCGAGATCAAGCGCCTCTTCGTCGAGCTCGAGCCTGCACCGCTGGCGGAGAAGAAGCTCGTCGTGAGCCGGCTCACGATCGGGGATGTCCGCACCGGCACGACACGAGCCACTGTCGCGCGGCCCGTGCCTGCGGGCGGCTTTGCGACGTCGGCGCTCCGCGCCATGCAACAATGGGCAAAGCAGTTCGACGTACCGCTCCTCTCGTTCACACCTATCGACACGATCAAGTCCATCGTGCTCGATCCGACGCAGCTCACGTCGGTGAAGGCCGCGCTTGCGCTCGCGGCACGCGGGGACTCGGCGCGCAACAGCGTCGAGAAAGGCTTCGCGAATCTGAAGTTGCAGGCGACGCTCGACTCCTCGCGCGCGCTGCTCACGCGACTTCAGGGCACGAACGTTCGTACGCTCGGCATCTCCGGCGCGCGCTCCGCGGTCAATGATATTCGGCGCGTGTCCAGCCAGGTAGATTCAGCGAGGAAGCGAGTTGAGAGCTTTGCAAATGGCTCGCGTGCTCTTGTGGACAGCATGCAGAGTGGATTGCGAACGCTGGACGACGCCCGCAAAGCCGACTACGCCTTCGCCCGCCGATTGATCAAGCTGCCGTCCGTCGACGCACCGGACATCGGCTCGGCGCTCTTCGGCAGGGTGACGATCGACAAAGTTCAGGAAGCTCTCTACTGGAGCCAGCTCGCGCAGCACTATATGCCGCCCGGCCTCTTGCCGAAGGAGTCTGAGGGGCCAAAACGACTTCGCGCATCGGGAACGACTGTGCACTTCGTGAAGCCCGCAGCCTATCCACGCTTCCTGCTCCGTCGCGCTGATCTCAGCGTCGCGATAAGTGACGGACCTGCGAAAGGGAACTACGTCGCCGCCATCACGAATGCGACAACCGAACCGGTGCTCGTCGGCCAGCCGACAACGTTCGCGGTGAGACGTGCCGCAAGCGGCACGGGTATCGATTCGCTGCGCCTAACGGGACTGCTCGATCACCGTACGGCGAAGCCGCGCGACGTGGTGAATCTGCAAGCGGCGGGCGTCGCGCTACCGGGGTTTCCAATTCCGGGGCTTCCCTATCGCGCCGAGCTGGGGCGCGGCGCCACCGCGCTCTCGTTGTCGCTCGACGGCGATCAGCTCGCGGCGAAATGGATGGTCGCATCGAACAAGATGGCTTGGGTTGCAGACAGCAGCGCCAGCAAGCGGCTGAACACAATCGAGTCACTCGTCGCGCGGGTTCTCACGGGCGTCTCGGCGCTGCAGATGAACGCCGACGTGACCGGCACGTTGAAGTCGCCCAAGCTCGCGGTGAGCTCGAATCTGGATCGCCTCGTCGCCGATCAGCTGCGCAATGTCGTCGGTGCTCAGGTGGCCGCGGCCGAGGCCAAGTTGCGCGCCCGCGTTGACAGTCTGGTCGATGAGAAGGCCGCGCCGGTGAAGCAGCGCGTCGCCGATCTCCGCGCGAGCGCAGACAAGCGCGTCGGCGATGCGCGCGCGCAGCTCGATGCCGAGAAGCAGAAGCTCGACGCACAACTCAAAGCACTGAGCGGCGGACTAGTCGGCCTGCCCTGAGGCGTGCGAGGCGTGCGAGGCGCGCGAGGCGCGGGATTAACAGACTGTGAATCGATCAGAGTTCTGGGCGCCGCCTCGGGATTCCCGTCTGGAGACGGCGCCGCTGCTGGACCGGGCCATCCGCGTGCGCCGCATCATTGAGCAAACGCTCACGGTCGGCAGCATCGATCAACCGGCCGTTCGCGACGACGGCCGCGATGTGCGAGATGTTGCGAATATCGGCCAGCGGATCGCCATCGAGGAGGACGAGATCCGCGACCTTCCCGACCGACACCGTACCGAGTGTGTCCGTCGCATGCAGGAAGCGGGCAGGGTTGAGCGTGGCAGCCTGCAGCGCCGCGAGGGGCGTGAGTCCCGCCGCCACGAGCCGAGCCAGCTCGTCGTGCAGGCTGAATCCCGGCAGGCAATACGGGTTGAGCTCGTCGGTGCCGGCGAGGATCGGCACGCCGTCTCGCCAGAGCTCACCGACAATGATCGTCTCACGGCGGAACTGCGCCTGCTGCGCCGCCGCGCCGCGCCCACCTCGCTCGATCGTTTCGGCGCGGTCGAACCAGCGCTGCCTAACGACTCGCGGTACGTAGCGAAGCCGAGGATCGTTCTCGAGTGCTGGGTCGTCGAGGTGCGTGACGTTGTAGCGGACGGTCAGCGTCGGGACCTGCCAGGTTTGGTTGCGCACGAACGTCGCCGCGAGGGAATCGCAGCGCGCCGCATCGTAGGTGGAATCGATCAGCCCACCGGCGCCACGCTCGAAGCTCGACGCGGCGGCCCAACCGCGCGACGAGATCGTGCGCGCTGTCCCCTCGACGATCTGCGACTCGAGTGCGGAACAGCCCAGTGCCACTCCCGTTAGGTGCTCGATGCTGCGCTGACCCGCATCCGAAGCCTCGGCCGCGGTGATCGCGATCGTCACGTGGCCCGCGAACGGGATGCCGAGCTTCTTCGACTCCTCGGCAATCGCGAAATACGTGTCGCGTGGGAGATGGCTGTAGACCTTGATAAAGTCGGCGCCGTCGCGTTGGAGCGAGCGCACGACGTTCCGGGCGTCGTCGGCATTGCGCACCCGAATCGAATTGGGCCACACCGGTTCTGGTCCATCGACGAGGTTTCCGGCGGCGACGAGACGCGGGTGCCGGCCATCGCGCTCCGCGACGCGCGATCGCCAGTCGCGAATGACGCCCGGGTCGCCCCACATGTCGCGCACGCCGGTAACTCCGTTGGCGACGAACAGCTCGGCGACCGCGTCGGCCATGTTCGGCCACGCGGCGTGGACGTGCATGTCCCAGAGCCCGGGGATGAGGAACTTGCCGCGTCCGTCGACCACGCGCGCGTCCGAGGGCGCCGCTTCGGAATCGATGCTCGCGATGCGGTTGCCTCTCACGACGACCGTCGCGTCGGCGAGCGGCCGGCCACCGGTCACGTCGATGACCGTGACGTGCGTGATCGCGATGGCCGCCGATGGAGCAATATCGGGCGATCGGCTGGACGACGAACACGCTGCCACGACGACGACGATCAGGGCAACGAAATATCTCACGTACTTCGCGACCCCTTGATACCAACCGAAGTCACGCCCAAGCTGTCCAAGCCCTAGACTCTACGCTCTAGCCCCTAGCCCCCCGGTCCCCCCGTGCGCGATATCCGCTATTCCATCCGCCGGCTCCTCAAGAGTCCTGGCTTCACCGCCGTCGTCGTCTTGACGCTCGGTCTCGGCATCGGTGCCAACACGGCGATTTTCAGCGTCATCAACACCGTGCTTCTCCAGCCGCTCGACTATCGCGAGCCGGACCGCCTCGTCACGATCAACCACTTCTATCGGTCCGCGGCGCTGAACAACCTCGAGGCGCCCGTCTCGGCCGTTGGATTCCGGGACTACCGCGACAAGACGAAGAGTTTCGAGGCCGTCGCGGTCGAAACCGGCTGGAGCGCGAACCTAACGGGAACGGGTGACCCCGAGCGCGTGCCGGCGATCCGTGTCTCGGGCGACTATTTCCGTGTGTTTGGCGTCGCGCCGCAGTTAGGCAGAGTCTTCGGTCGAGACGAGGATGAGCCCGGAAAGAATCAGGTCGTCGTGCTGAGCGACGGATTGTGGAAGCGCATTTACGGCGGCGATCGCGGCATCGTCGGCAAGACGATCCAACTCAACGCGCAGAGCTATACGATCCTTGGCGTCATGCCCGAGGGATTCAAAGCGTTCTTCAATAGCCAGGCCGACATCTGGACGCCGCTCGCGCTCGATCCAAAGCAGTTCAGTCCGGAGAATTACACCAACGAGTCGCTGAACCTCACGGCGCGGCTCAAGCCGGGCGTCTCGGCGAAGCAGGCTGACGCGGAGATGCACGCGTTCGCCGAGCAGGTGCGTCGACTGTATCCGAACTTCGTGGGCAAGGTGTGGACGCTCAAGGTCAGGACGCTGAATGAACTGGCGACTGGCGACATTCGGCCCGCGCTGCTCGTGCTGCTCGGCGCAGTGGGATTCGTGCTGCTCATCGCCTGCGCCAACGTTGCCAATCTGCTGCTCGCGCGCGTGACGTCGCGGCAAAAGGAAGTCGCGATCCGCACCGCCTTGGGTGCCGATCGATGGGTGCTCGTCAGGCAATTACTCACCGAGAGCGTGCTCCTCGCGCTCGCCGGCGGCCTCCTTGGACTCGGCATCGCCTATTGGAGTGTGCGAACGCTCATCGCGATCGTGCCCAACATTCCGCGCGCGAACGAGCTCGGTATCGACGGTTCGGTGCTGGCGTTCACGCTCGGGCTGTCGGTGTTCACGGGCCTGCTGTTCGGCGTCGTACCGGCGCTCCAGACCTCGCGAACGAATCTTCACGAAACGCTCAAGGAGGGCGGACGCACCGGTTCGGCGGACGTCTCCGGTCGGGTACTGCGCCGTGTGCTGGTCGTCGGCGAGATGGCGCTGGCGATGACGCTGCTCATCGGCGCCGGCCTGCTGATCAAGAGCGTGGCAAAGCTGCAGCACGTGAGCCCTGGCTTCGACCCCGATCGACTCCTCACATTCAACCTGTCGCTGCCTAACGCGAAATACCCTAACGATACCATCCGTCAACAGTTCTTCCAGAGCATGATCGAGCGCGTCAGCCACGTTCCAGGAGTCGCCGCAGTGGGGGGGACCTCGACGATGCCTTTCGGCGGCAGCTGGTCGACGGGAAGCTTCAACGTCGAGGGCTATCAGCGGGCACCGAATGAACCAGGACCGTGGGGTGATATCCGGATCGTGACGCCGGACTTCTTCCGAACGATGCACATCCCGCTCTTGCAGGGCCGGACTTTCGGCACGCAGGACAGCCACGGCGGCCAGTCGGTCGCGATCGTCGACGAGGAGTTCGTACGCAAGTACTATCCGAGCCAGAATCCGATCGGAAAGCGAGTGTACTTCAGCGATCAGCCGAAGGACTCCGATTACATCAGCATCGTCGGCGTCGTCGGACACGCGATGCACGAAGCGCTCGACGCGAAGCCACGCATTCAGCTCTATCTGCCGTACGCGCAGATTCCCAACCGCCAATCGATGTCTGTTGCCGTGCGCACGACCGGCGATCCTCTCTTGATGGCGCGTACGGTTCGCGAGGCGATTCATACTGTCGACAAAGACATGCCGCTCTCGAATGTGAAGAGCATGGACGACCTGCTCGAGAGCTCGCTCGGCCAGCGACGATTGTCGATGATCCTGCTCGGTGCGTTCTCGGCGATTGCGATGCTGCTCGCATCGATCGGGATCTACGGCGTGCTCGCGTACACGGTGACGCAGCGCTCGCGCGAGCTGGGAATTCGCATGGCCCTCGGCGCCGCGCGAGGCCGCGTGCTGCGGCTCGTGATCGGTCAGGGGATGGTCCTCGCCGTCATCGGTATCGCGATCGGGCTCGTTGGTGCGCTCGCGCTGACGCGGCTCCTCGCGGCGCAGCTCTACTCGATAACGCCGACTGATCCGGTGACGTTCATCGGCGTGTCGTTCATGCTCGCCGGGATCGCACTCGTGGCAACGTTACTCCCAGCTTTGCGAGCGACGCGCGTGGATCCCGTCGTGGCACTACGAGAAGAGTAGCCGTGAAAGCAAGCGCGAGCGTGGCCGCGACGAGCAAAGAGGAAACGACACGATTCATGCAGCGGCTTCCTGACGGCGGTTCACAATGTGATCAGGGAGCAACCAATGGAACCAAATCGACCGGAAAAGGACGCCGCAAGCGCTAACGAATCCGATCCTCTCTTTCGATCGCAGTCGGACTATGCCTATCGATTCGGCTACGATGCGGCCGGCGATCCTCGGAACTCGGGCAAGCAATTCGAGGAGGTCGAGAAGGACCTCGAGGGCGGCTGGCTGAACGTTCGCGTACCCGGTGGCGAATGGCAGGCGGTCCGTGATGACGCGCGTCTGGGTTACCAGCGCGGACAACACATCGGTATCGAGCCAGCCAGCGGCGCGATAGGCCAGACGTCGGACGACCGCCCGAGCTTCGCGGATCCGGTCGCCGATGGAATCGACCCAACATCACCGGAAAGCCCGGAGCAAGGCGAAGCGTGAGGGGCTGGGGGGGGGTAGGGGTTAGAGATTAGGGGTTAGGGGTTGGACAGTGTCGTAGCCCTGACACCTAGCACCTAGCACCGGCTTTGGCGCATAAATCAAAATTCAGAGCGTAAGCCGAGGTCGTAGACATTCCGTGCCGCCGTGCGGCGAAAAGAGATCAAGATCTTTGGACGCGAATGACGCCAATCTGAAGCGAATCCAATCGGCTGGCCTTGCAGCGCTGTCGAGCGGGCACCCCGTCTCGAGATCCTTGTTGGTGAAGGCGACGAACCGGGCGCGAGCTTCTCGATCGTCCACGCATTCACAATCATGGGCTTGCGCGATCATCGCTTTCGTGCGCACGGTTGGATTCGCCCCCGTCGCACAATTCGCGTCCCAGCAGTTCTCCAATCTGTGCGGCTCTCGCGGGGAGCACCCATTTCTGCACCAAAGCCCCTAGCACCTAGCCCCTAGCCCCTTCGGCGGATGCCAAACAGCTTCACACCGCTCGCCGGCGTCGCCACGTATAATGATGCGGCGCGCATCGGGTTTTCCGTCGACGAGAATGTACGGCGGCTGCTACGCTTTCACTGGGTGGAGCGCCGCCTGATGCGGATTCTCGTCGCGCACCTAACGAGTGAGCCGGTGTGGGAGGCGAAGTGCGCATTCGCGCTCCACCAGTGGCAGTGCGCCGAGCACGTGGACGCGTTGCGTCGGCGCATTGGGGAGATGCGGAGTCCGGTGCCACCGTTGGACGCGGTGCCCGAGAACGATCCGACCGCGAAGGAGCTCGACGCATTTCTCGAGCAGGTCGATGCCGCGCGGAGCACGAACGAGCTTCTCGTGGGCGTGTACGGCGTGCTTCTTCCCGCGCTCGCCGATGCTTATCGGGATCACATCGAGCGCACCAATCCGCTCGTGGACTATCCAACGCGGCGTCTGCTGCGGTTTGCGCTGATAGAGATCGATGAAGCCGTAGCGTGGGGCGCGACTAAGCAGAGTGCAGAGGGCGGCGGGTGGAACGAACACCTGCGGGCGTATCTCGCTGCCGCTGCGGGCATCGCGGGCGATGTGGACGTCGAGCTCGTCGACAGCACGCTCCACCCTCCACGCACAACTCTCCACGCTTTCCACCCTCGGCGCGACGAGCGCTTTCACGGCCAGTACAACTTCGAGTTCGCGCCGCATCTGGTCTACAGCATGCCTAACGTGGCAGCAGAGGAACGCAATCTCGCGCTGCTCTGCAAGCGAGCACTCGAGATGGACGTACCGGAGATGATGGCGTCGTTCATGACCGAGCGGCGCGATCAACCATGGGAGTTCTATCGTGACTACTCGCGCCAGCTCTGGGACGAAGCACGCCACGCGATGATGGGGACCGTCGCGCTGGAGGCCCGCGGTATCGACTGGAAGTCCGACATACCGCTGAACGTGAGCTTCGCGCTGCGACTCAACCTTCACGCGACGCCCATCGAGCGGCAGATGCTGCTCTACGCGATTGAGCAATCACTCATGCCTGGCGAGACGGGCAAGCGATACGAGTACGAGACGGCCGTCGCCGCGGGGGACGCGCTCTCGGCGCACTTTCACGATTATGACTGGGCGGACGAAGTGCTCCACGCGCAGATCGGCCGACGGATGCTGAAGCGCGAAGGGATCTCGAGCGATGAAGCGCGAGAGCGCGCGGCGGAGATTCACGAGAAGACCTGGGCCGCGCTCGACCAGTATCGCGCGCTCGATGTCCAACATGATTGGTGGCCTGAGTTTGTGCGCAGAGTCCTCGGCAAGGAAAGCGCTGCACAGACACGTCCCGCATTGAATATCTTTTCGGAGTAGCAACTGTCGGCGCGGGATCTGCACTGATCGCAAGAAAACAATTCCCCTCTATGTCCATCTCTCGACGCTCTTTCGTTCTGAGTGCTGGGACCACACTCGCTGCGCTCGCAGGCTCGCCGCGGTTGATGTTGCCCTGGCGTCGACGCTACGCACTCGTCATTCGCGGCGGCACCGTCTACGACGGCCTCGGTGATCACGGCGTCGAGGCCGACGTTGCGATCGAGGACGGACGCATCGTCGCGATCGGGCCGAATCTCAAGGATGAAGGCGCAGTCGAGATCGACGCGCGCGGCATGGCGGTGGCGCCAGGCTTCATCGACATTCACTCTCATGGCGACGGCTCGCTCTGGGAGGATCCACGCGCCGAGTCGATCGTTAGGCAGGGCGTCACCACGATCGTCGTTGGCCAGGACGGTTCGTCGCGAGCACCAATGGGCGGCACCCCGGACGAAGAGAATGGGCGACACTCGTTCCAGCGCTTCTCCGCCTTCTGGGATTCTCTGAAGACGCTCCAGCCCAGCGTCAATGTCGCGTCGATGGTGGGACTTGGGACCATCCGCGGCATCGTCATCGGAAACGTCAACCGGCCGGCGACAGCTGACGAGATCGTGCGCATGACGCAGCTCGTCGAGCAAGCGCTCGGCGACGGCGCGTGCGGCGCGTCGTCGGGACTCGAGTACACGCCCGGCGCTTTCGCGACGCGCGATGAGCTGATCGCGCTGTGCAGACCGCTCGCGTCGCGACACTTGCCTTACGCGACGCACATGCGCAACGAAGACGATCACGTCGTCGAGGCGATCGACGAATCGATCGCGGTTGCCGCGGGCGCGAACTGCCCACTCCAGATCTCGCATCTCAAGACCGAGGGCCCTCGCAACTGGCACAAGCTCGACGAGATTTTCCTGCACATTCATCGAGCGCGCGGAGGGCTGGACGTCGCGGCGATTCCTGCTGGTGAATCCAAGGGAGCAGCAACCACGAGAAAACGCGGGACGACGTCGTCGGCTCGCAGTCACCGAGCGCCGGCGCGAGCGCCGGCCGCGTCGAAGTCGCCCGACGCGCCGGGAATCGACGTCGCCTTCGATCGCTATCCGTACATCGCGTATCAGACGGGATTGAGCAATCTCTTCCCGGTCTGGAGCCGCGACGGCAGCACGGACGACTTTCTCCGCCGGCTCGATGATCCGGCCACGTCCGAGAGGATCCGCCGCGAAACGGTGGCCAAGGTCGAGCTCATCGGTGGCTGGGACAACGTCGAGATCAGCGGCATCAGTAACTACGCCGACATGGCGGCCGACGGCAAGCACATCGGCAGTTTCGCAAAGACTCAACAGCTCGAGCCGTACGCCCTGGCCGTCGCGCTGCTCCAGCGCGGCAAGGGCAACGTCGGCATGGTGGGCTTCGCGATGAGCGAGGACAATCTCGAACGGATCCTCGCGCATCCCCAGGGCATGGTCTGCTCCGACGGCGGCGCCTACGCGTTCGACGGTCCCACGCACAATGGTCATCCGCATCCACGCGGCCTCGGGACATTCCCGCGTGTGTTAGGCAGATACGTGCGCGACAAGAAGGCGCTGAGCCTGGCGAGCGCCATCCACAAGATGAGCGGGTTCCCTGCCTCGCGGATCGGGCTCACGGATCGCGGCCGCCTCGCAAGGGGTATGGCGGCCGACGTGGTCGTCTTCGACCCGTCGACGGTCGAGGACAAGGCGACTTACGAACAGCCGTTCCAGTACCCAGTCGGAATCAAAGCCGTGATCGTCAATGGAGTCGTTGCGCTGCGCGACGGACAGCGTAGCAAAGACCGATCCGGTCAGGGGATTGCGACAAGGGGCTAGGGGTTAGGGGCATAGGGTTACGGGCATAGGGGCTAGGGTCAGGCAAACGGACCTCTGTGCGCAGGCCCTAGTCCCTGACCCCTAACCCCTACCTAACCCCTAACCCCTTCGCACACGACGGCCATGAGCTGGTCAATGTCCGCCTCGGTCGTCCGCCAGTTGTGCGTGCAGACGCGCAGCGAGAACACGCCGTTGATCTTCGTCGAGGAAATCAGGAATCGGCCATGCTCGTTGACGCGTGCGTTCACGCGCTCGTTGAGCGCATCGAGCTCGGCGCGGTCGTCGACGCCGGAGGGATGAGCCCGAAAGCAGAGGATCCCGAGCTGCGCCGGTGCCAGCACCTCCAGCGACGCCGCGCGCCTAACGATTGATTCGGCGTACTCGGCCAGCTGCATGCCCCGCTCGATCATTGCGCGGATCGGCGCGAGGCCGAACGTGCGAACGGAAAGCCAGATCTTGAGCGCTCGTGAGTAGCGAGTGAGCTGCTCGCCGTAGTCGGCGAAGTTCACCTCCTCTTCTCCCGGCGCAACGTCCTTCAGGTATTCCGGGAAGATGTGAAAGGCCGACTTCAACGTCCCCGGATCACGCGCCAGAAGACCCGCACACTCGAATGGAACGAAGAGCCATTTGTGCGGATCGAGGACGACCGAGTCGGCGCGCTCGATCCCGCGCAGCATGTCAGCGCCGCGCGACGTCAACGCGGCGAAGGCGCCGTACGCCGCGTCCACGTGCAGCCAGAGCGACTCGCGCTCGCAGAGTGCCGCGATGCCCGGTAAATCGTCGACGGCACCGGTATTCGTCGTCCCCGCGCTGGCGACGACGCAGAAGGGAACAAGGCCAGCTTCCTGATCGCCGGCGACCGCGTCGCGCACCGTGTCCGCGCGGAGCCGCCAGCAGTCGTCAGTTGGCAGCACGCGCACGTTGTGTCGCGAGATACCGGCGATCCACGCCGCCCGCGCAACCGCCGAATGCGCCTGTGAGGAAGTGTAGAGAGTGAGTCGAGGGAGGAGTGAAGCGTCCTCGCCCGCGCGCGCATGCCGCGCCGCCACAACGGCCATGAGCGTCGCGGTCGAGCCGCCCGAGGTCAGCAGTCCGCTCGTCCCGTTAGGCATCGCAAGCCATTGTCGGAACCAGTCGAGCACGACGAGCTCGATCTCGTTCGGGCCAGACGCGATCGGCCACACCCCGGCGAAGAAGTTGTAGCCCGTCGCAAGCCAATCGCCCAGCACCGAGGGAAATGTCGGAATGCTCGGGACGTAGCCAAGAAAGTGCGGATGCGGCTCGCGTGCGTGATAGGGGAGCACGCGCTCCGCCAACTCGTCGAGTGCGCGATCGAAGCCGATTCCCTGCTCCGGCGCCGTCGGTGCGATCGCGCCAACGATCTGCTTCGCCTCACCGCGTGAGAGTGTTGTTCGCGCCGGTTGGTCGCGCAGCGACGCCAGATGACTGGTAACGAGGTCGGAGACGCGCGTCGCCATCGCGCGCATCGTGTCGCGGTCGACTTCGAGAGGGGAAACCCAGGTCTCTGTCTCTGCCATAGTTGTCGGTTGAACGATTGCAGCGGGCGCGCTGAGGCCGTTGCCCAACGCCGCGCCGCTCCCAGTTGTAATTCATCATGACAATCCGCTGCAAGCTTAATCTTATCTGGAGTCGAACCGTGCGACGCCGCTATTCACTGTTATTCATCCTCTCATCCGCCGCCGCCTCGGCGAAGCTACCCGCGCAGGCGCCGATGGCGGGCGTACCCGGCCCGGGCATGGCGGGCGCGCTGGGCGCTCAGATGCTTCTCGCGCAGACCGGTCCGTTACAGCTCACCGACGTGCAGGTCGTGAAGCTGGCGGCAATCGCTCGCCGTGCCGAGGACCGGCATCGCGCGATGCGCACGCGCCTCGACTCGCTGCGCCTGCGACGCGTTCCGGGCGAGCGTGATTCCACAGCACGTCCTCCGCGCGAAGGGTTCTCGACAGATCTGTTCGAACATGAGCGTGAGGCATCGCACAACGACTTGCGGGATGCGCTCGCCGTTCTCTCGCCCGATCAGCAGGCGCGCGCATGGGAGATGTTTGCGGCGCGACGTGTCACGCCGTTCGCGCGCGTCCCGATGCGCGACGATGGTGCTCGCGGCGAGCGTCGCGCTCGTCCGCCCGCCGGACGCATGATGCCAGCTCCAACGCCGCGACGTCCGGGTGAGAGCGAGTCGCAGTGACTATGGCTCGCCTGAGCGGGGCGCTCAGGCGCCACGCTCAGGCGAATCATGAACGCTTCGCAGGAACGCTTCGCCTCTAGTCCGCGCGGAGAGCCTGCACCGGATCGATGCGAGTCGCCCGGCGGGCCGGCAGGTACGCCGCGAGCACGGCCACTGCGATCAGTAGTACAGTCGCCGCAAGGAACGCGAAGGGATCGATCGGGCTCACCTCGAATAACAAACTTTGAAAGAGCCGCGACGTCGCGACGGCGCCGAGGAGACCGACAATCGCTCCCGCGATTGTGAGCTTCAGGGCTCGGCCAAGCACTGCGCCGCGCAAGTCGGATGGCATGGCCCCAAGTGCGATCCGTATTCCGAACTCTCGCGTTTGCTCACCGACGATCGAGGACATCACGCCGAACAATCCGATCGCCGCGAGGACAAGCGCGGACAGCCCGAAGCTGGACATCAGTAACGTGCCGAACCGGGGTTGCGCCAGCGGCTCGGCGAGCAGCTGGTCCATCGTCTGCCCGAGCCAGAGATCGACTTGCGGATCGACGTCGCGCGCGAGCCGTCGCGCGAGTGGAACGAGCGCGCCGAAATCACCCGTCGAACGCACCGCGAAATAGGTCTGCCACTCGAATTGATGCCAGGGCAGATACACCGTCGGCGTGGTCTCTCGGAGCGACCGCAGATGCGTGTCACGCGTGACACCGACGACAGTGCGCCATGCATTTTCGCTGTTCGCAGCGCCGGCGGGCGGAGGCCAGCGAATTTGCTTGCCAATCGGATCCCGCCCCGGCCAGAATCGGCGCGCCACTGATTCGCTCACGACGACGACGAGCGGAACACCCTCTCGATCGGTCTGGAGGAACGGCCGCCCTCGAATCACCGGAATTCCAAATGTTCGAAAGAAGTCCGGTCCGCCGACTTCGATCGGTACGGAAGGACCAGCCGCGGCCTCGGCATCGGTTTGTCCCTCGCTCTCGAAATGCAACTGCCAGACGTTGGGCCCAAGCAGTGGCGGTATCAGGATCGGGGTCACCGACGTCACGGTCGGCATTGACTGGAGCCGCGTGAGCAACTGATCGCCTAACGCGAGCAGCTTCGGGAACGAGTCCTGACGCTGGGCATTGTACGAGAACGACAGAATCGCGAGGTGGTCGGCGTCGTAGCCGAGATTCTGGCGTTGCAACCGCTCGAGGCTTCGCGCGAGGAGCGCGGCGCCGGCAAGCATCACCATCGCGAGTGCCACCTGCGAGGCAACAAGCAACTGGCGAAGGCCACGACGACGACGCGATTCGCTACCCGCGCGCGAGTCGAAGCGGAGCGGCGAAGCGAGGCTCGTACGTGCACCGAGGAGCGCCGGCGCCAGCCCGAACATGATGACCGCCGCCGCGGTCAGGCCGATCGCGCTGAGCACTGGCGCTCCAGTGAGACGCACGTCGTCCAGACGCGGCAATTGCGGAGGCGCGAGCCTGACGAGCAGGTTGAGTGCTGCCTCGGCGAGCGCGAATCCGAGCGCGCCGCCCGCCGCCGCGAGCAAGGCGGCTTCAACGAGCAACTGGCGAACGATGTCGCCGTAGCCCGCGCCGAGCGCGCGGCGCACGGCCATCTCTCGTGCGCGACCCGAAGCTCTCAACAGAAGCAGATTGCCGACGTTCAAACAAGCAATGACGAGTAAAAGCACCACGGCGGCCACGAGCACCAGCAGCACCGGCGTGACGTTTCCGAGGACGGTCTCGGCGAACGTCTTCGCATTGACGCCCTTGTAGCGAAGCTCCGGATTCACCCGGCTGGCGATTTGCAAGTACTCATCACGGGCCGTTTCGACCGTCGCATGCGGCGCAAGCCGGCCAACAGCGATCGTCGAAACGCCGCCCGACCAGCCGCCCCAGATCGGACCCCAGTATTCCGCGCCGGCAGGGTAATTCAGGCCGGGCGGCGCGACCCCGACGATCGTGAATTCCCAACGCAAGAAAGGCTCGATCAGGTGACGACCGATGACCGAAGGGTCGCCGCCAAACTTGCTCTGCCACGCGGCGTAGCTCAGAACGATCACCTTCGAGGAGCCCGTCCCAGAGCGATCGAATGCGCCGGCGTCGTCGTCGCTCGGCTGCAGCAAGCGTCCCAACACCGGCTTGACGCCGAGGAGCTCGAAGAAATTCCCGGTGACGAGCGAGCGATTGAGCGGAACGGAACGATCGCCGTCGAGCATCGGCGCCGGTGACGCTGGCCAGTGCGCGACTCCGGCGACGTCGCGCAGCGTCCGCGTATCACGACGGAAATCGGCAAGCGCCTTCGTCCCCGCGGCGTACTCGACGCCCGGCACGCGATACGTCCACATCACGACGACGCGATCCTGATCGACTACCGGCAGTCGTCGCACGAGCACCGCGCGAAACACGGTGAACATCGCCACCGACATCCCGATCCCGAGACCGAGGATGATCACCGCGGTCACGAGAAACGCCGGCGTGCGGCGGAAGCCGCGGAGCGCGCTCTTGAGGTCCTGTGTCAGCCGATCCATTTGATCTGACCTCACCTTCATTCCGCGCGCAATGCCTCCGCAGGGCTCACGCGCGCCGCGCGGCGCGCCGGGAGAAAGCTCGCCACCGCAACGACGCTGAGTACTATCGCCGTCGCAATGATCAGAATCCAGGGATCGCTCGGACTGATCCCGACGAGCAGCGAATGTAGAACGCGCGTCGTCGCGAGCGCGACGACGAGGCCGAACACGGCTCCGATCACGCCGAGCCGGAGTGCCTGAACGACGATGCGTCCGCTCACGCTCGACGGCCGCGCGCCGAGCGCAATGCGCACGCCAATCTCGCGTCGGCGCTGGCTGACGACGAACGCAATCGCGCCGAACACGCCGATCGCGCTGAGCAGGAGTGCCATCGCCGCCGAGATCCCGAGGAGCAGCGTCGCGAACGAGACGCGCGCCATCGACCGCGCGACGATGACGCTCATCGGCTCGAGGTTCGCGATCGGAACATGCGGGTCGAGCTCGCTGACCGCGCGACGGATGCCATCGGTGAGCGCGAGGGGGTTGTCACTGTGCGTGCGGATGACGACCCGCACGTAGTTTGGTGGCGACCAGAGATGCGTGCCCGTCGCTGGGATGAGCGGATAATAAATGATCGGCTGCGGCGGCTGGTCAAGCCCTTGGTCCCGCACATCGCCGGCGACGCCGACGACGCGATAGAACGGCGGCTGGGTCGAATTCGAGATCGTCTTGCCGAGGGCCTCCTCGCCGGGCCAGACGCGGTGCGCCAGCGTTTCACTGATGACAACGCCCGCCGTCCCCTGCTCCGTCTCGGTCCACGTCGGCACTCGGCCGCGCACCGGAATGCGCATCGCCGCGAAGTAGGTCGGAGCCACGTGCGGCTTCGGGACGCACGGCGCTGACTCGCCGCGGCCGAGCGGTTTGTCTTCCGCAAAGATCAACGCGCAGGCCGCGCCCGAGAACTGATCGAGTGGAAGCGATTCCGTGATGCCGACCGCGGTCACGCCCGGCATTCCCGCGAGCCGTTCGTTGAGCCGGCGATAGAAAGTCTCGACGCTCTGATAATCCTGGTACGTGCTGCGCGGCAACGCGATGGTAAAGGTCGCGACGCCGGACGGATCGAAGCCGGGCCGCGCATTGCGCAGGTTACGAAAGCTCTGAACAAGGAGCGCTGCGTCCGCGAGAAGTACGAGCGCGAGCCCGACCTGGCCGACGAGTAACACGTCACGTGTCGCGAGCTGTCTTCGCGACGCCGTCGTTCCACGCGCTCCCTCGCGGGCGCCGAGGTCCGCGCGCTCGCGCCGAAAGCTCGGTACGACGCCGAAGACGAGCCCGATGCACAGCGACAGCCCGGCCGCGAAGACAATGGTTGTGATGTCGAGATGCACCTCGGCCAAACGCGGAATGCTCGAAGGCGCGATCGATAGCAGCAGCTGAATTCCGTTCCAGGCAAGCGCCAGTCCTATTGCACCGGCGGCGAGCGCGATGAGCAGGCTCTCACCGAGATAGTGAAGCGTCACATATAACCGCGACGCACCGAGCGCGCGACGAATTGCCACTTCGCGCTGCCGGAACTCGAGGCGCACCAGAAAGAGATTCGCTACATTGGCGCAGGCGATCAACAGCACGAGGCCGACCGACGCGAGCAGGATCCAGAGTACTCCGCCGATGTTTCCCAGGATCTCATCACGCGCCGAGATCACGTCGGCGGTGAAATGGTAGTTGCGCATGAAGGCCGGCGAATAGGCGCCGGGGAAGAGCTCGGAAAAGCGCCGCGTGATCGCCTGCAGGTCACGTTGCGCGTCGGCAATCGTTACGCCCGGTCTGAGCCGGCCAATCGCGCTCAGCCCGTGATCGTTGACTGGAGGCGCGAGCGAGTCGATCGGCAGCGGAAACCATAGATCGACGCGCTCGTCGGGAAGCTCCATGCCGCTCGCCATCACGCCGATCACCGTCATGCGCGACCCTTCGACCGTAATCGGCTTACCGACGATGTTCGGATCGCCGCCATAGCGGCGTTTCCAGAGGTCGTTGCCGATCACGACGACGCTGGGCATGCCCGGATGGTCGTCGGCGCTGGTGATCGGACGTCCCATCGCGGTGCGCAAGCCGAGGATCCGCACGAGACTCGCGCTCGCAAATGCTCCCGGCACACGCTCGGCGTCACCTTGGTCGGTGATCGCCGGCTGCCACGAGCTGAAGGCGCCGATATCCTCGAACGTGTGGTTGTGCCGCCGATACTCGAAGTATCCCGCCACCGACACGCCCCAGAACCCAGTGGCGGTCTTGCCCGAGACGGAACTCCGGATCTTCACGAGTTGATTGGCATCCGGATACGGCAGCGGCCGGAGCACGACGCGGTCGAGCACCGTGAAGATCGCCGTCGTCGCACCGATCCCGAGCGCCAGCGTGAGCACCGCGACGATGCTGAAGATCGGGCTCCGCGCGAGGGCACGGGCTGCGTGACGCAGCTCGCGACCCACAGCGTCGATGACGTCCATGCGCCGTTGTTGGCTGAGGATACGCCCGTAGCGCGACCAGCGTGACACCTCGGCGGCGAGCTGACGGCGGCCCGCAGTCGTTAGGCGATTTACTGGAATGGTTCAGGTAAGGTGCGCATGTCCACGCTAGCTGTCAAGAAGACGGGGTCGTCGTTAGGCTAGTGCCCGTATCTGATCGGCTTGCGCACGAGCGCGGCGGTGAGAAGCAGATTGCCCAGCTGCTCGATCGGGAGCTCTGCCCAGCCGTTCGGCGGCGGCATCAACCGTCGCTTCTCGGTTGAGCTCTCAAAGCAGAGCCAACCCTCTCGGTATCCTTCCGGCAGGGAATCGGCCGAACGCCACTCACTCGACGCCGGATTCACCTCGTACACCATCCACTCGACACCCGCAGCATCGCGGATCTGACGCATCGCGCTCTCCGATCAGAAGGGCCCAACGCTGCGAAGCGCCCGCAAGATCTGCTCCTTCATGCGCAGCACTGCGCGATTTCGAGTTCGGTCTCGAGCGCGGCAGGCGACTTGCGGGCACGGCCCGTGTGACCGACGCCACCAATCGCCTCAGCAACGACGACGCCATCTCGGCAATTCTTGCCGAGTGGCGGCGACGGCTCCGCGGAGAGTCGGATCTGGAGGCCCGCGAGGACCTGCGCGGCCGGCGCGAGCGTTCACTCACCCGCGCTCTGCTCGCGGTTGCCGACGCGCCGGAGAACTCGGCACAAGCCTCGGAATCCCTCAGCAAGTTGGCGATGATCGCCGCACTCTACGGCGTCGACCAGCCGCGCGAACGTCTCGATCCCGGGGCGCTATGCGAGGAGCTCAACCACCTGCGCCAGGCAGTGCGGCACTACGTGCGTCAGAAACGCCTCGAACCCGACGTCGCCACGAAGCGCATTCTCGCTTTCGACCGCGCACTGTCTGTCGCGATGCACGCAGCGCGAGCGGGAGAACACCAATGCGACAGCGGCGACAATTCCCTGCCGAGAGAATTAGAGGCCAGGGGCTAAGATCAGTTCAGCGCATCACCGCGCGGAGACGATCCTTCCACGCGTCGTCAGCGACGAAGAGCGAATCCGGAAAGACACGGTACGACGCGAGCTGCGTGTAGATCGCCTCGCTGCGATAGGAATTGAGCCCGACGGCTGCCAGGTACTGGAGACGCAGGTTCCGATCGCGATTGATCGCCGCGCCCTCGAGCCAGGGTTTCAGTGTCGACCCGTCCCCAGCATACGTGGAGAAGAGCGCGATCGGCGAATCGAAGCCGACTTCGCCGAGCGATGCCGCGACCCCTGCATAACGAGGATTCCCGAAGCGCGCCGCCAGCGCGGCGATATCGATGCGCGTCGTCTGGTTCTGCGCGAGCAGGACCAGATCATAGCCGCCGCCGTTGAAGTTGTTCGCCCAGACCGTGCCGTACGGAAAGACGGCAAGGAAAGTCGCGATCTCGCTTTTCACGGCGTCCGGCGTGCTCTCGTAGAGCGGAACCCATTGGGTCACGACGCCGCCCGGGTTGAGGTGCCGCTTTACGGCCTCGAAATACTCGCGCGTGTAGAGCGACGCCGCGCCCTTGACCCACGGGTGAATCGGATCCGAGGTGATGACGTCGAATTTGTCGTGCGTCGTGAGAATGAAGCTGCGCGCGTCATCATAGACCATCGTCGTGCGCTTGTCATTAAGCACGTCGTTGTTCTGGTGCGTGAAATAGCCCGAGACGACACGCGGAATGAGCGGCTCGATCTCGCAGATCGTTAGGCGCTCGACGTCGGGATACGGCACGAAGGAGCCGGCCGTCACGCCGGCACCGAAGCCGACGACGAGCACCGACGCCGGATGCGGGTGCACGAGCGCGGGCAGGTGCGCCAGCATCCGTTGCAGTCGCATGTCCTGCGGCAGCGTCGACGCCTCGACCTTGCCGCTGACGTGGAATTGCGTCGCACCGCTGGACGTGAGCGTCGTCACCGCGACGCTCGAGTTCATTCCCTCGCCAACATAGCGCACGTCCACCTGACCCAGCCACGTCACCATGTACCGCCCGTACGCGACGAGCAGTCCCGGGACGCTCGGCGTGGCGACACTGGCCAGCACGGCCAGCGTCACCGCCGCCGTCACCATCCCGATACGAGCGCGCCCGCCTAACGACGTAACGAATACGGCCAGCGCCGCCAACGCCGCCAGCGCGACGAGCCATCGCTGCGCGTCCTGAGTTCCCAGCACCGGTACGAGCACCAGGCTGAACCCGAGCGCACCGACGATGCCGCCGACCGTATTCGCCGCGTACACGGCGCCGACGAACTGCGCGGCGTCGCCGCCATCGTGTGCCGCCGACGCGAGCGCAAGCGGGAAGCTCGCCCCCCAGAGACATGCCGCGGGTAGGACAACCCAGATACACCTCGTCAGGTCCAGTTGAAACGTGTACCAGGGACTTGGCGCGAGCGCGGGATTGATCGGCCAGTACGGAAGTGCGCTCCCGATCATCGCCGCCGCGAAGAGGATCGCAAGCACCTGAAGCAGCTGGCACGCGCCCAAAGCGAGACGCGGTCGCGCGACCGAACGGCCGATGGCCGCGCCGAACGCGCTGCCGATACCGAGCCCCGACAGGAAGACGCCGAGGATCATCGAGAAGGTGTACGTCGTCGCGCCAAGCATCAGGGACAGCAGTCGCGTCCACACGACTTCCGCGCCGAGGGCAGCCGCTCCCGAGAGGCCAATGACGAGATAGATCGCAGTATTCCGCGTGGTGCCTGACGCGCGGCGCCCGGTTGGCTCCAGCGGCGGCACGCCCGTTCGCTTCGCGACGCCGAACCCGACCCCCGCGACGATGAGATTGATCGCGAGCGCGGCGAGCGTCGTGATCGTGAGATCGTACACGCGCAGGAGATAGAAGCCGGCGAGGATGCTGCCGAATACCGCGCCGACGGTGTTCCCGCCGTACAGAAAGCCAATCCAGGCGACGCCGTCAGGGGTCGCGGCCACGGCGCGCGACGCCGCCGGCAGCGTCGCGCCCATGAGCACCGTCGGTGGAAGAAGGCATATGGCGCACACTACGGCCCGAATCAGGATCGCGAACGGCCCATGGCCGGCGATCGCCGAGTACACACCGCTCACCAGCGGCACCACCGCGAGCACGAAGAGTCCACATGCACCGATCCCGAGCTCGAGGAACGCATAGAGACGAAACGGGTGGATGACGCGCAATTTCGTTAGGCGCGGCAGAAGCAGACTGCCGACGCACATCCCGCCCATGTACGTGGAGAGCAGTACCGCGAGCGAGATCGCCGAGGAGCCGATCACCAGCTCGAGAAGTTGAAACCAGACGATCTCGTAGATGAGCGCCGCGATGCCGCTCAGGACGAAGAGCGCGAGCAGAGCGCCGAGTGGTCGCGCGGGAGCGACGCCGGCAACGGGCGGCTCGAATCGGGTGACAGCGTGCTTGGCAACTGTCTTCGGCATGGGTCTCAGCCTTGCCGCTTCTCGAGCTCGCCCAGAAGCGACGGAATGAATCCCCCGAATGCGCCATTGCTCATGACGAGCACCACGTCTCCACGCTTCGCTTCGTGCGCGACCCGGCTCACGATCTCACCCACGTCGGACGAGTAGTCGGCAACCATGCCCCGATGACGCAGCGCGTCGACGATGGCCGGCACGCTGAGCTGTTCGTTCGCCGGCACCTTGTCGTGTGGCTCCGGCACCTTGAGCGACACACGCTCGGCACCCTCGAATGACTCGGCGTATTCCTTTTGGTGGATGTTGCGGCGGCTCGTATTCGAACGCGGCTCGAAAACCGCCCAGAGACGGCGATCCGGATAACGCAGACGGATTGCATGAATCGTCTCGCGCACCGCGGTTGGGTGATGCGCGAAGTCGTCGATGACGAGAACGCCGTTCGGCTCGCCGCGCGGTTCCTGACGCCGCTTCACGCCGCGGAACGAGGCGAAGCCCGCGGCGATCTGCGTACTCGTTAGGCCGAGCGATCGCGCGGCGGCGTAGACGCCCGCGGCATTCTCGACATTGTGACGCCCGGCCATCGGCAGGAGAAAGCGCGGCGCGCTGCCATCGGGCTCTCTGATCACGAAGTGCGCGCCCGACGCGTCGAAGCTCAGATCGTTTGCCGCGTAGTCGCCGGTGAATCCATAGGTGACCACGTCCGCCCTTCCCTTCCGGGCGATCTCGATCGCGTTGGGGTAGCTCGAGCACACGGCGAGCGTACCATCGGCGGGGAGAACGTCTGCGAATTTCACGAACGCCGACTCGTAATGCGGCATGTCGCGATAGATGTCGGCGTGGTCGAACTCGATGCTCGTGAGAATCGCCGTCTTGGCGCGATAGTGGAGGAACTTCGGTCCTTTGTCGAAATAGGCGGTGTCGTACTCGTCACCCTCGACGACCACGTACGGACCCGCGCCACAGCGAAAGTTGCCGTTGTAGTTGAGTGTCACGCCGCCAACGAGAAAGGATGGATCGGTCCCTGCAGCGACGAGCACGTGCGCCACCAACGCCGACGTCGTCGTTTTGCCGTGCGTGCCAACAACGACTACGCTGTGCTTGCCCGCGAGAATGAGCGATCCAAACGCCGCGGGGAAGCTCATCTGTGGAACGCGCCGCTCGCGGACTGCCGTCGCTTCCGGGTTCTCGCGTCTAATGACGTTGCCGATGATCACCAGGTCGGGCCGCGCACGATCGAGATTCTCAGCCGCGTAAGGCGTCATCACGTCGATTCCCCAGGCGCTCAACATGTCGCTCATGGGGGGGTAGACGTTTGCGTCGCTTCCCGTCACTGTATAGCCGGCGGCCTTGAGCATTCCTGCAAATGATCCCATCCCCGTGCCGGCGACGCCGACGAGGTGGATGCGCTTGACGGAGTGCGGCGCGATGTCGTCCAGTACGAGCCCGTTGTCATTCATGGCCATGAAGCATAGCGACTGATGCTGCGCTCCGTTTCGATCCTCTGCCTGCTCGCGCTACCTACCCTCGCTTCCGCTCAGTCGGATAGCAGCGCGCGACCGCGAAGTCCGCTGTGTTGGCGCGGAAAACCGGAGCCGCGGTGCGGATCGTTCTGGATCACGGAGATGAGCGGTGAGTACGCGTTTGCCACCACGCAAACTCACTACACGCTGAGCTCCGGACCGTACGTCGACTCGTTCAGAGTCCCGGATGTAAGCTCGCAGCTTCTCTGGACCGTTGGGCCCATGTTCAACACCGGCCCAACGCGAGCGCTTGGCGGAACGATTTCCGCGGGCTTGGTGAGCGAGGGTGCGCGCATCGCCGTCGAGGCGCGGCGGCGTTACTGGATGTCTCCGACGAGCGCGGTCGATGTCTCGGGGGGCGCTCTACGCATGGACGTACCGATGGTGCCCAACAACATCGATCATAGTCCGTATGGCGTGACGGCCGGTGTCTACGTCGTAGGCGGAGACCTCATTCACCTCAACGGGCACGTTGACGCGCTATTGACGGGCGGCCGAGTACGCGCCGCGGGAACGGTCGGCGGCGGACTGGGAAGCTATCCGGCGCTGGGAGCAACGCTGCTGTTCGGCGTACTGACGCTGGCGGTGATTGCGGCGTTCGCGAGCAACGGGGACTTCTGAGCGCGCTGCCTAACGAACGAGCTGGAAGGTATTCGAGACCTCCTCGTCCGTGGGCAGCTGAGCGCGCGTGATCACCGGATGGCTCGGCTCGCCAGCCGCGCCGTGGAAGACTTCCCAGAGAACGCGGTACGTCCCCGGAACCTCGTTCACCGCGAAGCGCGGCAGGTAATTGGTACCCGGCATGCCCGCGATGACCTGAAAGACGTACTCGTAGGTCGTGTTGTTGGCGATCTTGAGAGGCGTCTCCTCACAGGCGAGCACATTCGGCTGGAACGCGATGACCCACTTGTCGCCAACCTGCTTCTGCAGTCGCGGTGGCTGCGGCCCCTGGCACATCGGCAAGTAGACTGGCCCGCCGGTGGAGTTGCGGTACGTCATCCGAATCGTTAGGTGCGCGAGCCCATTCGCCTCGCTCACCGTGTAGATCGGTGAGTCGGTTCGAATGGGCTCGGTGGTCGGGTATGCCATCCGCGCACCGGCGCAACCAAGGCCTGCTGCCAAAGGGAGCAGAAGTATCGGCGAATAACGCATGGAATGCTCTCGACTGATCCTACTGTCGCTAAGCGAGCACCGTGCCGGGCCGGGTTGGAATTGCCTAAGGGAGGCTAGGAGGGCGAGCCCTTTCAGCTCGCTCCTCCAAGCAGTTCCGCCGTCACTTGACGAACAACCGCCCGATCCCTCGCCCGATCGCGCTGAAAAACACCGATATCGGGCCGGGCTCACGCTTCTTGCTGAACTCCGCGTTCAGCTCCGCGAGCGCCGATGTGTTCTTCAGATGATCGAGCCGGTGCTCGAGGCTGTCGATGTCCCCCTGCACCCGCGCAAGCTCGCGCTCGAGCGTGAACACGTCGCTCATATTGACGGCTTTCTCGAGCAATGTCCGGAGCTGATCGCGTTCGGTGGACAGACTCGTGATGCGGGCCTCGACGTCGATCGACTCCTCGGTGACGTCCTGGGACGACACCTTACGCGACTTCACCGTGCCGAGCTGCGAGAGTGAATCGAGCGCGACATCGAGCTTGGGCTCCGGCACTCGCATCGAGACACTGACCCGTCGCTCGTCCCGCGACTCGCTGGCGATGTAGCCGCCGAGCGATTCCGTGAGGCTGCGGGTACGAACGACCGGCGGCGTGAGGTCCTCCACTTCCTCGGAGAGATCACCACGTCTGACGAGCATGCGTTGCGCCGGCTCCAGGCGAATCGAGCCCACCCCTGCCGGGGCGACCGAGGCGCCGGGTCCCAGCACGGGCGCTCCGGCGCGTTGGGCGATATGACATCCGGCGGCAGCGAGTACCACTACGACAGCGAACGCGGGGCGAAACACGGAACGAGTCATAGAGCACCTCCCATACGGTTAGGGTGCACGCGACAGCGCCCGTGGTACACGTACGGAGATTGAGGGTTTCACCGAGTCGTTCTGCTTGGCCTACTTCGAGTCCAGCTTCCTCCCCACGTTCAGATTGTCAAAGTTCATAACCGTATTGAACACGAGGAAATACGACCCGATCGTCTCGCCGCGATAGATCGGGTTGTTTGCGAACAACACCACGTGTCCCTTCTCGAGCGGCGCGTCGATGACGGCCGGGCGTTGGGCGATGTCGGTCCCGCCGTCGAGGAGACCCGAGACCAGCAGGTCGCGTTGATCGGCGAAGCGCACCGCGACACGTGGACGCTGGTCGGGTGGGATCACGCCGACCGGGTTGCGCAAGATCTCATCGGTCACCGGCGCGGCTTGCCACGGCTGCACGGGCGTTGGGCGAGGCGCGTCGAAGCGTTCGTCGAGCGGCCGTCCCTGGACCACGTCCGGATCGTCTGGGGTGCCGCGACCGGTCGCGCGCGCTTCGCCATTGCCAGCACCAAAGCGACCGCCGCCGCGTCCGCCACGCACGCTGCTGACGCCGAAGCTCTGGCCGTTCGCGCTGTACAGGGCGAGGCTGTCCTTCACGCCATAGACGATCGGGCTAGCGTCGTCGACGATCCGTGAACGGAGGAGCGTGCCGACCACTTCGCCTCGGCGCGGCTGATTGACGCTGACTCCGTTCGCGAGGCCGAACTGCACCGCGAAGTCGGCCGTGTTTTCGACGCTGACGAGCACGCCACCGCGCCTGACGAAGCTCTCGAGGTTCGCCAACCCCTGCCAGCCGAGTCCTGGGCGGAGATCCTCGGTCTGTGCCAACACTCCGATGTTCGGCGTCTCCGGCGTCTTCTTCCACGGGAGTGGATTTCGCCACTGTGGAAGTCCCTGGATGATCGCGTTGGCGTTGCCGCCCGCCGGTGGGAAGAGGATGACGTCGTACTTCGCATTGAGCGTTGCGTTTTTCGCGACGTCCTGCGTCGAGATGTAGTCGTAGGGGATCTGGAGGAAATCGAGCGCCTGGCGCCACCACCCTTCGGTCTGGGTGTTCTGCCAGGTATGCAGCAGCGCGATGCGCGCGGCGCGCAATGGATGCAGCTTGACGTTAGGCGCGGCGGCCGACGCGTACGCGGAAATACCGAGCTCCTTCGTTAGGCGATCGAGGTCGCCTTGCGACACGTTGCGGATGACGAACGAGCCCCGGTTGAAGTGCTTGCCGTCGGCGTCGAACGGCGCTTCGGCCGCTTGAAAGTCCGCATTCCTAAGCTTGTATCGGAGCGTCGCCAGCGCGTTGTCCCCGTTGTGGTTGACGAGGAACACGCCACCCGAGCCCGTGACGCCGCCCGGCGCTTTGATCTCCCCCGTCACGCGTTCCATGGGAACGTCGAGAACTTTGGTATCCGTGGTGCGGACAGCGCGTACGCCGAACCCTTCCGGGAACGTCCAGCCAGTGTCGTCGTAGGGATTCTTCTGCGGATCGTTCGGGCTCCAGTACTGATAGTCGAGGAGCGCGTCGGCGATGCGTGAGTACGGCTGGTCCATGCGGATGACGTAGCTGCCCGCGGGGAACTGTCGAGTTTCCGTCACCTCGGTCGGGCGTGGCGGTGCACTGTCGCCCTGCGTTGCCGCTCCGCGTCCAGCCCGGCCGCCCCGGCCTTCCGCGGGACGCCTAACGACCACCGTGACCGAGAAGGGCCGCGTCGCCCGCGAGATCTCGACCGCCTGTTTTTGCAGCACGCGAAGCAGATCCGCCTGCGCGCCGCGACGCGGATCGTCCGCCGGCAGCACGTACGCCGCGGGCCCTTCTGTTTTCGGCTTCAGAATCGAGCGTTTGCTTTTTTCGTAGAAATTCTCGAGGAAGGTACGTCGATTGTTGGCGATATAACTCAGCGAGACGAGTATCCCCGTCTGCTCGTAGTTGTTGTTGTTGCGGAGGGACCACTTCACGTGCGCGAGCGGCGGATTCTGGCGATACCAGGTCCGCTCCGTCTCGCTCGGGCTGAGCGTGCGATCGAGTGTCTCCGCGGTGCCGCCATTACCGAAGGTCTCGTACAAGCGGCTGATGCCGTTGTGCGTCGCCGCGATGAACATCAGGTAGCCGGGCGACCACGTATCGAACTGCCCGTGCGCGAAGACGCCGGGCATCCCGAAGCGCGTCATCTCCTGCACGTTGTTCCAGCCGATCATCTGCCATTCGTTCGTGAGCAGCGGATCCAGCCACGCATTGAACGGCCCGTCCCCGATCGTATTGTCGTACATGAACGGCACGGACTCGTGGAGGTCGTGCAGTACCTGCGCCTTCCAGTCCACGAAGGTGTTGAGGACGTTCTGGGTGAGCTTGAGCGTCATCCCCATCGCGTCGCGATTGTTGTCGTGACGCACGTAGTGCCCCCAGTACACGAGGTCCGGGTACGTCGCTCCAGGGTGCTTCATGTGCCAGTTGAAGATGTCGACCATGCGGTCGCGTCCGTCGACCTCGACAATCGGTGTGATGAGCGTGATGAGATGGTCGCGGATGTTCTTGATATACGGACTCTCATCGACGGCGAGTCGGTAGGCGAGCTCCATGAGGGCCGTCGGCGCGCCCGACTCGGTGGAGTGGATCGTCCCGGTGATGTAGTACACGGGCGCCGCGTCGGCGGCGATGCGACGGGCCTCGTCGTCGTTCATGCCGATCGTGCGCGGGTCGGCGAGCTTGGCCAGCTTCGCCTTGTTCTCGTCGAGCTTCGCCATCAGCTCTTCCGATGCCACGGCGACGGCGACCATCTCGCGCCCTTCTTCAGTCCTGCCAATTGAGTACACTCTCACCCTCGGCGACGACTTCGCGAGGAGACGCATGTACGCGTACACCTCCTTGGAGTCGGGGAGCTTCGTCGGCGCGCCGGCGATGTCGCCGAGGACAGCCTTGGGCGTCGGGACGGTCTTGGAGGCGGGCAGGTAGTCGACGAGGGGCGAGAGGAAGAACGGCTCGGTGGTGTACTCGTGGATCTTGCGCGTGTACTCCTCGTCGATCGCCTGGCCGGGATCGCGGCCAGGTCGGGCGGCGGAGAGATCGGCCGCGCTCGAACCCTGCTGAGCGGTCGAGTTTTGCGCCGGCAACGGCGCAGCCATCAGCAGAGTGAGAAGGACCAACGCGGAACTGAAGCGAGTCATTCCGGACCTCGGAGAAGGTAGAGAGTAGTTGTATGCAGCAGACAACTTAACGCGCGCGACTGTGTCGGCGAGCGCCGTGACTTGGCAGCGGCGCCTCAGGCTTGGAGAACTGTTGGGACGCGGATCAGCGACCGGTGATGAGGGTGTCGGTCAGCGCCGTGACCTTACCCGACATCGCCTTGTTGAACGCCGGCACGTCCTCCGTCATCACCTTGGCGTACTCCGCCTTTGCCGCCGCGAGATCCGACTCGATCTGTGCGAGCACCTCGAGCGACGTATCCGTCGGCCGAGAATCCGCGCCGCCGGCGACGTCACCCGCCCCCGTGCCGACCTCGCCCGAAAGCCAGATCAGGTTCAGATACACCTTGTACGCCTCGACGTAATACTTGTCGTCGCTGTTGAGATCGGACTTCGTGAGCAACCGTAGCTCGACGCCGAGGAGCTTTCCGTCGAGTGCTGCCAACGCCGACGACGCGTCGGCCGACGTCGCGGGCGCCTTGCGCTGATCCTCAATCTGACGCCTAACGATTTCGAGCTTGTTGATCATCTCCGCCGCGGCGTTCAGATCGTCGCGAATGCGGATCTGCGTCTGCGTCGAAGCGACGAGGTCGGCGTCGCTCGACGCAATCTCCGGATCGCGGAGAACCTCGAGCGGCTGCGAGGGCGTCGTGTCCTTCCCGACGACGACCCGCACCGCGTAGCGGCCCGGCAGGCTTAATGGGCCCGTGCTCTGCGGACCCTGAATGCCCCAATGCGTGATCGGCCTAACGGCTTTGCCCTTGAAGCGTGGCTCCTCCCAGATGTGCGGATTTGCCTCGGGCGTCGTGCGCAGCTCGACGCGCTTCGGCGCGTCGTAGTGCAGATCCCAGATCGCGCGATTCAATCCGACGCGTGTCGGCTGCTGGATCGTGCGAATCACCACGCCGGTCGAGTCGAGCACCTGGACCTTTGCCGGCGCGCGCTCGGCCGTGGCGAGTGAGAAGGTGATATCGGCGTGGCCGCTGCGCGCCTGGCGATAACCGGGGTGCGGCGTGTAGAGTCGCGCACCGGCGGCAGCGAGCTGTGCGCCTGCTCCCTCCTCGAGGGGCCCAATGTCGCGCAGAATGTAGACGCCGCGTCCATACGTCGAGACGACCACGTCATGCCACTTCTTCGGGACGACGATCCACGTCACGGGCGCCGCAGGAAGTCCTTCCTTGAATTGCGTCCAGTGCGCGCCGTCGTCGAGCGAATAAAAGAACGCGTGGCCGGTCCCCGCGAAGATCATTCCCTTCCGATTCGGGTTCTCGGCGACCGACATCATATAGGATAACGGGTGGTCGTTAGGCAGGCCGTCGCTGAGGCGCGTCCACGTCTGGCCGAAGTCGGTCGTCTTGTATAGATACGGCCGGCGATCGTCCATCATATGAAAGTCGACGGCGACGTACGCTGTGCCGGGATCGAAGTGAGATGGCTCGATCTTGCGTATCGTTCCCCACGCCGGCAGCCCGGTCACATTCTTCGTGACGTTCGTCCAGGTCGCGCCCGCGTCCTTCGTGAACCAGATCTGACCGTCGTTCGTGCCGGTCCAGATCAGCCCGCGCTGGATCTCCGACGGCGCGATCGCGAACACCACCTCGCCGTAGAACTGGCCAAGGTTATCGCCGACGATGCCGCCCGAGGAAACAATCCGTGAGGGATCTCGAGTCGAGAGATCCGGACTGATCACGCGCCAACTTTGCCCGCCGTTGGACGTACTGAAGATCACCTGGCAACCATAATAAACCGTGTTGTGATCGAACGGATCGATCGCGAGCGGCGGCGTCCAGTGGCAGCGGTACTTGAGATCGTTAGGCGGCGAATCCAGCGTGTGGAACCACGGACTCACGGAGCGCGCCTGTTTCGTCTTCGCGTTCCAGCGCGTGACCTCGTCGCCGTAGCACGAGGCCCACACGATATCGGCGTCGGTCGGATCAGGAAGTGTAAATCCCGACTCGCAGCCGCCGAGGCCGTGATCCCACGTCGAGAAGCCGCCGCCACGGCCGCCGCCCTGGTCCTCGAAGGCATTCGAGTCGGCGGCCATGACGCTGTCGCGCCGCGTCCGTCCGCTGTCTGCGTTAGGCGGCCGGCGCGGTGGGACCGAATCCGGCCGGCCACCGAGAGCGCCCGCGCCGCGTCCGCCGCGACCACCCGGAGCGAACACGCCGCCGCGTCCGCCGGTGGGCGCCTCCGGCGCCGTGCTCGGCCCACGCATCGTGCCGTTGTCCTGGCGGTTGCCGTACACCCAGTAAGGAGTCTGGTTGTCGACGGCGACGTGATACATCTGCCCGTTAGGCAGCGACACGTTCGTGAAGCTCTTCCCGTGATTCACCGTGATGCGCGCGTCGGCATCGTTCGTGAGCGCGAAATGATCCGCGTTCTTCGGATCGAACCAGATATCGTGGTTGTCGCCACCCCACGGCACGGTCTGGAACGTGACGCCACCGTCCATCGAGCGGAAAAAGCTGCTGTTCGCGATCAGAATCTCGTTCGCGTTGCTCGGCGAGACCGCGACGCGAATGTAGTATCCAGCACGCCCGATGAGCGCGCGCGTCCAGTTCACCGGGCGCCAGTTGGCGCCGCCGTCGTCCGAGCGCCAGAACGAGCCCTGGTCGGGAGTCTGAATCAGCGCGTACACCCGGCGCGAATCACTCGGCGCCACCGCGACGTCGATCTTGCCTAACGGGGACTTGGGAAGTCCGGGACTCGCGACCTTGCTCCAGCTCGTGCCGCCGTCGCGCGAGACGTAGAGGCCGCTCCCCGCACCGCCGCTGAACATCGCCCAGGTGTGCATCTCCACCTGCCACATCCCGGCGAACAGCACCGACGGATGCTTCGCGTCGATCGTGAGACCGGAGCAACCGGTGTTCGGATCGACGAACAGCACGCGCTGCCAATTCTTGCCGCCATCGGTCGTGCGATACACGCCGCGCTCCTGCTGCGGGCCAGTGACTCGGCCGAGCGCACAGACATAGACGATGTTCGGATTGGTCGGATGGACGATGATACGTCCGATGCGCCCCGTCTCACGGAGTCCGACGTTCTTCCATGTCGCGCCCGAGTCGTTGGACAGATAGACGCCGTCGCCCATGACGTCGGCGTCGCGGATCGCCCACGCCTCACCGGTCCCCGCCCAAACCATGTTCGGGTTCGACGGAGCGACGGCGAGCGCGCCGATCGCCTGCACCGCCATCGAGTCGAACACAGGGCGGAACGTGGCTCCGCTGTCGCTCGACTTCCACACGCCGCCGGACGCCGAGCCGACGTACCACACGCGCGGGTCGCCCGGTACACCCGTCACGGCGGCGAACCGGCCGCCACCAGACGGTCCCATCAATTGGAAGCGAAATGGGTCTTCAGGACGCTGCGGCCGACGGCCGGGCTGCTGCGCCGAGAGAATGGTGGACTGGAGAAGAAAAACCGAGAGGACGACGCGAAAGTTGCCGGTGATCGACATGCTCTTGCTCCATTAGCGCTCGTTCGACGGATCAACGATACGAGCGGCACGAGCGAGAGCAAGGTCACTCCACTAACCAGATTGTCATCCTTGAGCGAAGCGAAGGATCAATCGCCGAGTCGAAGCGCCTTCACCGGATCCTCACTAGCGGCGCGCCTTCCCGGGACGACGCACGCGCCCGCCGCCACGATGAGGACGATGATCGTCACACCAACGAGTGTCAGCGGATCGGCGGGAGAAACCTCGTACAGGAAGCCCGAGAGTGAGCGGCCAGCGATCACTGCCACCACGACGCCGATCGCACAACCGATCCCGGCGAGGACGAGTCCCTCGCGGACGATCATCCGGAGCATCGTCGCGGGCTCGGCGCCGAGTGCGACGCGGATGCCAATCTCCTTTCGCCGCTGTGTGACCGCGTAGGTGAGAATTCCATAAATGCCGACGGCGGCGAGCGTCAAGGCCAATGCCGCGAAGACGCCGAGGAGAAGCATGACGAAGCGCGGTGGGTCGGCCGACGCGGCGAGTGTCCTGCCTAACGGGTCGATCTTCGCCACCGGTAGGCTCGGATCGAGTCCGCGCAGTGCATCGCGAATCACTGCCGCGAGCGCCGCCGCATCGCCGCGTGAGCGCACGACGAGGTGCATCTTCCGGAATGGGAACTGATGCTCGCTGAAGTAGAGCGCCGGCTCGGTGGCACTCTGGATCGACGCATTCTTCACGTCGCGAACGACGCCGATCACCTCGTGATCGTCGCCAGCGACGATACGGGCGCCTAACGGGCCGACGTATCGTACGGTGGTGACGATGCGCTTGCCGATTGGACTTGCTCCCGGCCAGAGCTGGCGCGCGAGCGTCTCGTTTACGATTGCTACACCTGGTGCGTGCGCGTCATCGCGGGGCTCGAAAACGCGGCCCGCAACGAGCGGAACGCGAAGTGTATTGAAGTAGCCGTCGTCGACGGTGTGATACTGCGCTGTCGGCTCGTCTCCCGAAGGGGGCAACGGCATGTCTCGCACGCGGAAGGGAATCCGCCAACCTGTCTCGAGGGGGAGAAAGTTGCTCGCACCGGCGGCGGAAACCTCGGGTCGGCTGCGGAGGGCCTGCACCAGATTCGTGTAGAACAGATCGACGCGCGCGAAGTCCTTGTACGCGACGTCGGGAAGTTGCACATCCGCGGTGAGCACCGAGGTCGCGTCGACGCCGAGGTCCGCGCGCAGCAATCGCGAGACGCTGCGGACGAGCAGCCCCGCTCCGGCCAGCAGCATCACCGCAAGGGCAACCTCGGCGATCACGAGCGTGGCGCGCGTGTGGCGCGCTCCGGCGGAGCTGCCGCGAGCTCCCGCTTGAAGTACGCGCTGCAGCTCGGTGCGCGACTGGACGAGCGCCGGCGCGAGACCAAAAGCGACCGCCGTGAGCGCGGCAATGGCCGTCGCGAAGAGAAGAACCGGTGGGTCGACGCCGATCTCCTGCGCGCGCGGAATGTGGATCGGCGTCCAGGCGAGGAGGCCCTTCACGCTGATGACGCCAATCACCGTACCAAGCAGGCCACCGAGGATGGCGAGGAGGAGACTTTCGGTGAGAAAGAGCCTAACGAGACGCGAGCGGCTCGCACCTATCGCGGCGCGTACTGCAACCTCTCGCCGACGCGTCGTTGCCCGAGCGAGGAGGAGATTCGCGACGTTGAGGCACGCGATCGCGAGCAACACGCCCGCGGCGCCAAACAGCGCGAACAGCGCGGGACGAAAGACGCCCGCCACCTCGTGGTCGAGGTCGACGGCACGTGCGCTCCATCCGGCGTTCGTCGCCCGGTTCTCGTCGCCGAGCCTAACGGTGAGGGCGCTCAGCTCACGATTGGCAGCACCGGTGGTCGCATGAGGCGCGAGGCGCGCCACGGCTTCCATGAAATGCGCGCCGCGGCTGTGCTGCGCCGGATTCCAGATCATGCCCTGCCACAGATCGGTCTCGCCGGGAAAGGTGAAGCCCGGCGGCATGACGCCGACGATCGTGTACAGGAATCCATTCAGGCGCACGCCTCTCCCAACGGCACCCGGGTCCCGCTGAAACCGGGACTCCCACAGTCGATCGCTGATCACCACCTCGAGCGCTTTCCCGTAGAGTCCCTGCTCAGGCGTGAAGGCGTGGCCGATACGGGGGCGCACGCCGAGGACGTCGAAGAGATTGCGCGTCGTCTCGACGCCACTCACACGAATCGCATTGCCGTTGGCGTCGTCGGAGAGGTTCAGCTCGGGCCTCCACCACGCGGCCGCGTCGACGAAGGAGCCTGTGAGTCCTCGGTAGTCGAGAAAGTTCACTGGCGAGAGAGGCTCGTGCTCGAGCGCCTTCGCGTGGTTGGTCTCCCAGATTTGGACGAGGCGGTCGGGGTCCGCATATGGCAGCGGGCGCAATACGACCCCATTCAACATGCTGAAGACCGCAGCGGTGGCGCCGGTCCCCAGGCCTAACGCGAGAACCGCGGCGATCGTAAAGGCAGGCGCGCGCAGGAGGCTGCGCAAGGCGAAGCGGAGATCACTGATGAGGTTGTCCATGCGGAATTGGACAACGGCTGGTGGCTGGTGGTTGCTGACTGGATAGCGGGCGGAGGGCAGAGAGTCGTTGCTCTAACCCCTAACCCCTAACCCTAACCCCTAGCCCCTCCTCACGTCCTCCAACTCAGCTCATACAGCTCCGAGTCGTTCAGCACCTGCCAATCCTTTGGGTAGGCCCGAACCCGGCGGAATCCGGCCTCGGATTCGAAGATCAGCGATGGAGCGTCGTCGGCGAAGCTGACCTCCCGTACGCGCCAGACACGCCCCTCCTCGTCGGCGACCGCTCGCCACGGTCGATCCGAGCGGCTACGCACGCGCCCATAGGCGCTGCGGCTGGGATCGACGGAGCTCATTGGCGAAGCGACTCTGGGGGCGCCGACAACATGTTTGTTGGTGTATCGGAAGCTGGATGCCACAGGTTCGAAAATCAACCGATTCACCTGTCGAGAGCGCCGTGCCATCTCGACGACCGAGCCGACGGTCGGACCCCTAACGACGTAGCGCCGCTGGGTTGAGACGGCCTAACGCGGCCAAGAACGTAGCTACCGTCAGTTCCCTCCGCGGCGCAGCTTGAACGCCGTCGATTTCGTCTTGCCGGTCGCTGCTCGATCGTTTTGTACGGTCGACGCGCTGTCGCCTTCCGCCGCATAGCCAGAGATCAAATACACGAGGCTCGCCGTCCCGTCCATGATCGGCTCGTTCGTCGAGTAGTCACCAATGTCGTCGTGATACACGATGAAGCCGGTGTTGAACAGCGCGTACTCGTCGGCGTCGTGGAGTGCGATGCCCTTGAGGTTCTGATAGATCGAGCGATAGACGGGTCCGTCGAGGAGGCCGCCGCGCAACTTGTCGACGCCGAGCGCCTTCGCGACCGCCGAGTGCGGATCGTGCGCCCAGACGCCATCGTTAGGCCAGCCGATCACCATCGACGTCCCCCACGGATTCGTCCCGAGCAGCCAGTCGAGCGCTGCCTGCTCGTACTCGCGGTACTGCTCGTCGCCAGTCATCTTGCGGTAGAGCATCGCCTGCGTCGCAAATGCCGTCATGAGATCGTTGGAGCACCAGATGAACGGGATGCCGACGCGAAAGCCGTTTGTGGCGCGAGCGATCACGGCCTCGATGCCGCGACGGTAGTAATCCTCCATCTCGCGCTTGATTCCCGCGCCTAACGCGGAACGCCACGTCTCGTAGTGGCCGTTGTTGTACCAGGGGAAGAACTCGTAATGGCGCGCGGTATCCGCACCCATCCAAGGCGTCACCGGCTCTTCTTCCGCGAACGACACCGCCTGGCCGAGGAGCATGCGGTCACCCGTGAGAGCGTAGAGCTCGGCGGCGCCGAGCTCCATGTCGTCCACCCAGTTCGCCTCCTCGTAGAAGTACGGGGCGTGTCCCGGCGCCGTCTGGCACACGCCGTGGTTCTGCGTGCCTAACACAAACGCGAGCAGCGCATGGCGTTTGAGTGAATCGGCGAATACCGTGTCGCGCTGGGTGTAGAGTATCGAGCCGAGGCTGAAAGCCGAGGCGTACTTCCCTGCTGTCGAGGCGAGTCCCGTCGATCGATTCTTGTACCCGAATAACCCCTGTGGATGACCGGTACATTGATATACCGGCCGCTCTTTCCCCTTGCCCCAGCCGTAGTCCGTCGAGTCGTTCCACGGTAGATCGAAGTACGTATGATCTCGATCGTCGCCGACCTGGTTGTACATCTCGCCATAGCTCGGGAACATGCGCACGAGCCACTCGAGACCGTGTCGCGCCTCGTCGAGCACGTCGGGAACTCCATTCTTTCCCGCGACACCGCGCCCGTCGAACTCGTCCCCGAATGCGTCGCGATGGTCTCGATAGGCAAGCAGCATCATGTACGTCGCGTTTGCGGAGGTCGCGACGTATTGCAGATAATCCGATGCGTCGGCCCAACCGCCGCTCACGTCGACGCGCTTCACGACGTGTCCGGTGTCGTCGATGACGAAGCCATCGTGCGTGTGCACCGAATCGGCACTCACGGGGTTCCAGCCCGAGCGCTGCTCGCGCAAGTAGCTCAGGAGTGTGTCCGCGCCGCCGTCGTATGCGTGCGCGTCGATGCGTAGCAGTCGCGAGGTCACGCCGAACGCCGCGATGCGATAGCGGCCGGCGCGGCGGAGCTCGGTGAAATCGAGACGCCACGTTTGCCGACAGGGACCGAATGCGCCCGTCGCGTTGATCTTGCGCGGTCCGAACACCGTGCGCCCGCGCTCGTCGCGCACAACGAACGTGCGTGTGACGCGCGTCACGCGCGACGAATCCAACGCGCACGCGACGGCGACTTTGGGCGCGTCAGGCAGATAGCCCACCTGATTCACACGAAGGACGATCGATGAATCTGGCGCGTCGACAGCCAGGAGTCGAAGCGACAGCGATACAGCGAGAGCAATCATTGGGTTTGAGCGAGCTGACGTTTCAATATGCGTGCGCGTCGAGGAGTGGTGAAGCGTGCCCAACGTCCGCTTCGCGGTCTGCGATTTGCGCGCGGTGAGTCGCGGCTTTTTCGCAGGAGGATGTCATGCATCACAAACGAATCGGCATGATCGTCGTCACCAGCGCAATGCTCGGCGCGTGCGCGAGCGGACCGCGCGTCGAGACTGCCGGTGGCGAAGTGTCGACGCCAACGACGACGCCGGCGAACGCTCGGACGCTGCCCGCCGGCGCGATGATGGACCTGACGCTCGATCAGCAACTCGGCACGCAGTCGTCACACACCGGCGACACGTTCTCGGCGACGGTCGCGAACTCCGTGATCGCGCAGAATGGGCGCGCGGCGGTCCCCGCGGGCGCCAAAGTGTGGGGACACGTGAGCGGCGTCACACCGGCGAGTAATGCGACGCAGACCGCCGCACTCGTGCTCGACTTCGACAGCCTCACCTTCAGCGGCCGCAGGTATCCGTTCGAGGCGAATGTCACCGCTACGAATCTCCAGAAGGAGGGCGGCACCTCGACGAACCAGGCTGTGAAGAGCGCGGCAATCGGCGCGGCGGCGGGTGCAGTGCTCGGCGCCGTATTGAGCGGCGCGGACAAGGACAAGATTCTTCTTGGGGCCGGTCTCGGCGCGGTAGCGGGTACGGCGATCTCACTCGGCAGGGGCGGCGAGAACGGCGTGTTGCCGGCGGGGTCGCGTATCTCGGTGCAGACGACGCAATCGGTGGCCTTACGGTATTAGAGCCGCCGTGTCATCCTGAGCGAAGCGAAGGATCTAGTGTCCTTTGTTAGAGGCAAGTATCTAAACTGGGACAGTAGATCCTTCGCTGCGCTCAGGATGACAAAACAGCCTAACGAGTCTCTTCGTCGCGTACGCGTCATCGCGATGATACTGGACGAGGCGATCCGGGTGCCCGGCACGAAGCTTCGCTTCGGCATCGACCCCATCGTAGGTCTCGTGCCCGGGCTCGGCGACGTGCTGGGTGGCGTCGCGTCGGCGTACATCGTACTCGAGGCTGCCCGCGCGGGCGCTCCGGCGAGCGTGCTGCTACGCATGACCATGAACGTTGGGGTGGATACCGTGGTCGGCGTGCTGCCCGTTGTCGGCGACGTGTTCGACTTCGCGTGGAAGTCCAACTCCCGAAACGCGCAGTTGCTTGCTCGCCACATCGAATCGCCGGTTCAAACCAGACGAGCGACTATCGCCCTCGTCGTGCTGTTGCTTGCCACTCTCGCGGCACTCGCGGTCGGAGCAGCGTTCCTCGTCTTTTGGGTCATTCGGCGGCTCATGGCGTATCGATAAGTCCGGGACCTTTGCGCTGTCGGGGTCCGGAGCCACTCGCCATTTAGCGAGTGTTGGCTCACGAAGGACTCGTCAGGCACGGTCACCGGCTTGATTCTGAAGCAGAATGGTCAGGACTCGCGGGCAAGAAAATCAAATGAACATGGGTAAAGGCACAGATCCCCTCTAAGGGCCTCCATCGGCCGTTTTTTCGCTGTAATCGAGGGTCGCGCTCACTCGTCTATTAACTGTGACCGCGAGCACGAGACTGTCCTTTGCACCCGCCGGCCGCGGCTGGCGCGCTATCGCTCTCGCGGTCACGATCGCGGGGGCGCTTGCTGTCGTCGCCACACATTTCTCGTTCAGCAACACGCTCGACGAGCCCGCACACATCGGCGCCGGCATGGAGTGGCTCGCCGGTACTCATGCGTACGACGCGCAATCTCCTCCGCTCCCGCGAATCGCGGCAGCGTTGGGACCGTACTCGCGCGGCGAGCGAGCCGTTGCCGCTTCGTCCGCATCCGATGAAGGCTCGAGAATCCTCGGGCGTGCCGCACACTACGAGAGCACACTCGCGTTCGCGCGCCTCGGCGAGCTTCCGTTCTTCCTGGTCCTGTGTGGCGTCGTGTGGGCTTGGGGGCGACGCCTTACCGACGAGCGCGGCGCGGCGATCGCCGTCATCCTCGTCGCGACCAACCCCAATATGCTTGCCTACGCCGGGCTCGCGACCTCCGACATCGCGCTCGCGGCGACCGTCACTGCCGCGCTCTTCGCTTTCGTTCGCTGGCTCGACGCGCCCCGCTGGACTGCCGCCGTCCCGTTAGGCATGGCGATGGCGCTGACGATGGCCACGGACTACGCGGCCCTCCCCATGCTGGCACTCGCCAGCGCCGCGACGTACGGCGTGCGTCGGCGCACGCATGGCGGGCCGCTCTGGGCAAACGAGATGCCCTCGCAGAGACGGCTCGCGCTCGGCGTGACATTTGCGACCGCCGGCGTTGTCGCATGGGCGATGTACGGCTTTCGCTTCGGTCGAGTTGGCGAGCTTCCAGTATTCGTTCCTGCGCCGGATTGGTTTTGGGGATTCGCAAGCTTCGTGATCGAACGAGCAAGAAATCATCCGTCGTACCTCTTCGGCACGCTCTCCCTCAGCGGCTGGTGGTACTACTATCCAGTCGCGCTTCTCGTGAAGACGCCTCTTCCACTCTTCCTCCTCGCCATGCTCGGCGGCGCAGCGGCCGGCGGCGATCTCGTTAGGCGCGGCGGTCGGGAGCGAGCGGTACTGCTTGTCGGAGTGCTGGGCGTCGTGCTTGCGGCGGCGATCATTGGTGACGACTCGGGCGTACGTCTCGTGCTCCCGGCCTTCGGTCTCATGGCCTTGCTCGGTGCCGTCGCTGCGGTCGAGCTCTGGGATCACGCGGTATCGAGTCCTCCCGCGCAACGGCTCGTGCGCGCCACCGTCGCGGCGATCATGGGAGCCGCGCTGCTCGTTCCGATGCGTACGCATCCCGACTACCTCGCGTACTTCAACGCGCTCGCCGGCGAACGTCCGGAGCTCATTCTCGTCGACAGTAATCTCGATTGGGGACAGGATCTCTATCGGCTCGGGGCGGTGATGAAGCGCATGCACATCGACTCGATGGCAGTCGCGTATTACGGCTCGGCAAGTCTCGATGCAGCCGGCGTGCGCAATGCACGCCCGCTCGCCGCCGCCGAACGTCCCCGAGGATGGATCGCCGCCAGCCAAACCATGCTCGCCGGCGTCGGCGGTGACGGCGCGTATGAATGGTTGAACGACCTTCAACCAGTTGGACGCGTGGGGTCGTCGCTCGTGCTGTACTACATTCCGCCACCCAAGCGGCGATAGCAAAGTGTGTGGTGGGTAGCGGCAAGGCCCTAACCCTCGACCCTCTGCCCTCAACACTCTGCCCTCAACCCTCTGCCCTCAACCCTCAGCCCGCCACGATCTCGCCCGACTCGATCACGCGCACACCGCTTCGCCCTTCTCTGGCCGCGCGGACGATGGTCGTTGCGACGGCTCGGGCTTCGACGGGCTTGAACGCACGCGGTACGAGCGGACCGAGCCAGCGCGTGACGCGCTTCGCGACTTCCTCGCCGAGCCGAAGCTCGGCGCGCGGGCCGAGGAGCAACGACGGCCTAACGATTGTGAGGCGCGGATAGCCGAGGCCGCGCAGTGACTCCTCCAAATCGCCTTTCACGCGATTGTAGAAGTAGCGCGAGCGAGAATTCGCGCCGAGCGCGCTGACGACGAGAAAGTGTTCGCACCCATGACGCCGGCCGAGGCGGGCGAAGGCGAGCGGATACTCGTAGTCGACCGTTCGAAATCGCGTCCGCGAACCTGCCTGGCGAATCGTTGTACCGAGCGCGCAGATGATCGCGTCGACGGTGAAGAGCTCGTCGTATTCGTTGAGATGATCGAAATCGACGACGTGGGTTTCGAGCTTCGGCGATCGCACGTCAGGCGACAAGGGTCGCCGTGTGACGACAACGATCCGGCTGAATCCGCTATCCGCGAGGAGCACGCGAAGACACTCGCGACCGACGAGTCCCGTTGCGCCGACGAGAAGAACCGATAGCGCGTTGTCAGGCATGGCTCTGAGTGACACCCGCCATGACACCACCTCCCGCTGCGACAGTCGATAGGGAAAAGCTGTGCGAGCCCGAGGCCGCACGCAATTGTCGCAACCGGACTATCGATCAGCTTCTCTTCTTACTGGCCTTCGACGACGTGACTTTAGTGGATGCAGTCTTCGCGGGCGTCTTCGTGCTCGAGCCGTTGCCGGGCGCCACGAACGATCCTCGGACATCCGTGCCCTGCACGCTGCCGCTGAGCGATTGATCGCCCGGTTTCGTGCCGAGTGTCCACGAGACCTTCACGCGGCCCTTGGCGTCGCTCACGGCGCGCGACGGCGTCACGTTCCCCGATCGCGTCGAGAAGTTCAGGCGCGCATCGGGCACAGGATTGCCGAATGCGTCGGTGACGAGCGCGACGAGATGCTTACCCTTCGCGCGCGAGCTCCGCGTCTCGCCAGGCGCGTCGTCGAAGGAGAGATTCGCCGCGGCGGCGGGACGCGCGACAGCCGTCAACTTGAGCAGTTTCTTCATTCCGTCGAGATGCACGGCGAGCGCGTTATCGCCCGCGGAGTGGCCAAGTGTCCAGCGCACGCGAGCAATGCCGGACGAGTCGGTGTGGATCGACGTGTCGGGTACCTCGCCTTCCGACGGTGAGAGTTGCAGCTCGGCATCCGCGACGCCATTCCCGGCAGAATCGACGACGCGCAACACGAGCGGCTTGGAGAGCGCTTCACCAGCGACACCTCGTTGCGCGTCGCCGGAAACGACGACGAGTGCCACGGCCGCGCCGGCGAGCGCCGTCGCATGGACGGTCACCGGTGGCACCGCCCCCTTGCCGTGGCCATTCCCAACCTGCGCTCGGAGGCGCTGCGATCCCGACTTCGGTCCGAGCGTCCAGAGCGCGCGCGCCTCTCCCACCGAGTCCGAACGCACGTCGATGGCCTCGGCGCGTCCGTTGTCGAGCGCGACCCATGTGACCGGAACATCGGCCAATGCACGGCCAGTCGAATCCGCGACACGTATCGCGATCGTGTCGGCGAGTTGATGGCCAGCCTCACCACTCGCGTGGTCGTTCGACGCGGTGAGTCGGGTGTTCGCGGCGACCGGCTCCGCTTCGGCGACGACGGCGAGCGCGCTGTCGATGCGCTCGACGGTCGCGAGAATCGTCTGACGACCGGGCAGGTCGCCGAGCGTCCAGACCGTGCGCGCGCGACCGTCGGCATCGGTGAGCGTCGATTGTGGGTCGAGCGTGCCCCCTCCGTCGGAGAGACGGAACTTGACGAGCACGCCTTCGACGGGCCGAGCACGCCGGCTGGTGACGCGCACGACCACCGCTTGCGGCAGCAGGCTGCCAGCGAGCGCGCGCTGCGTTCCACCAGCCACGGTCGTGATCGCGGCGGCGGTCGCGACGACGGTGATCGGCCCTTTGCCGGAAACGCCGTCGACGGTCGCCGTCGCAATGGTGCGCCCGGCGATCTTGCCGGTCACGGCGCCTAACGAATCGATCTCGGCGACGCTCGTGTCGTCGAGCCGCCACTGCGGGACGAGCCCGATCACGGGATGGCCGCGCGCGTCGCGCGGAATGGCGCGGAGCGGTTTGCGCTCGCCTTCGGCGACCACTGGCGTCGTATCGTTCGCGATACCGACGACGTCGACGGAGGTGACCGTCTGCCTAACGAAGACGCGCGACCGCGCGATGAGATCGGCGACGGCGATGCTGATCGTCGTCGTGCCGGGCCCCTGCGCGATCACGGAGCCGTCGTTCAGCACCGTCGCGACCTTCGGATTCTCGCTCACCCAGGTCGGCGTGGCGCCGACGAGCAGTGCGCCGCTCTTGTCGGTGATGGTCGCGGCGAGGTGAATCGTGTCACCGATCGCGTACGCCGTATCCGCCGCGGGGCGCAATCCAACCCACGAAGCGCCGAGATTCCCGATCGTCTGATGGCTCGCCGATTTCCCGATGACGCCGTACGAGTAGAGGAAGGAAATGATCGACACGAGCGCCGCGCCGGTAGACGCAGCCATCGCAACGAGCTTTCCGGCGTTATGGATGAGCGGCTTTTGCGCGGGGCCGCTGACTCGCGTGGGGGAAGCCATACACTAAAGGGACGGCAGCGGAGGGGAGGCCGTCACGGGCAGAGAGCGGCGGGCGAGAGTAGAGGGCAGAGCGCTGCGGGTTGAGGCCAGAGGGTAAGGCAGAACCGTCCCCGGGTCGGCTATTTCGCCCCAGTGTTATTCGCCCCTCAACCCTCTGCCCCTGCTCTCAACCCACTACCCGCAACCCTTTGCCCTCTGCCCTCAACCCTCTGCCCGCCGCCCTCAACCCTTTACCCGTCACGCTCCAGTTCCCGTCGATTCCACCCGCCACGATCGGCCGCTGCCTCGTAGGTGCTCTGGAGGAAATCCAGCACTGCTTCCTTCGGATCGGACGCCGTGCGCACGGACTCGTAAGGCAGGATCCACTCCTTCATCGTCGTGTTGTACGTGGCGCCCGCGGGTCGAATCGGTGCGTCGGAGCAGCCGGGTGGTTCGGGGTACGCATAGGCATAGAACGCTGGCTCCTCGATCGGTGAACCGACACTCCCCGGCCACCAGCCCGCACTGATGCATTCGTGCGAGTACGCCTCGACTGCCACGTAGTCAGGACAGTTGGGAATGCCGCCGGGGTGCCGGGGCGCGCGCCGGCCCGAGAAGCGCGTGCAGGCGAGGTCGAACGAGCCCCAGAAGAAGTGCGACGGACTGCACTTCCCGATGAAGCGGCCGCGAAATTCCTTGAGGGCGCGATCGGCGCTGGCGAGGGCACGCCACCACCGTTGCACAGCATCGGGATCATACGCGTTATGAAGGCGATCCTCGGGAAATGGCGTGGTGTCGGCGATTTCCGTCGGCACCGGGTGAATGTGCGGTGTGATTCCGAGCGCATGCAGCGCGGCCATGTAGTCCCGGTAGAACTCCGCCACGGAGCACCGCTCGAGGGAAAGCAGTCGCGTGTCGCCATCGCTCGTTCGCGCGACGAGCCGGTGCTGCAGAAAGTCCAGCTCGACGTCGATGGAGCGATCGCCGACAGGCATCGGTGAAGTACCGAGGCCTCGACTCGTTAGGTAGAGCGTGATCTGCCACCAATGATTCTGCATCGGCGCTAGCGCGAGTCGCGTCTTGCCGACGATCTGGAGCCAGCGATGCAGCGTGGCGTACGTATCCTGCCACTCCGCGAGTGGCAACGCGGGCCAAGGGTCGATGGCGGTGCCGAGCATAGGGCTAGAGACTAGGGGCTAGGGGACAGGGGTTAGGGAAAGAACCAATTCGCAGCTCTCTACGCATGCGGCGCTGGCTCGATGAAGAGCTGATCCGTGTAACACCAGCCCCAATCCTCACCCGGCTCGAAGCTCTTGATTATCGGATGTCCCGTCGCGTGGTGGTGCTTGGTGGCGTGTTTGTTCGGCGAGTTGTCGCAGCAGCCGACGTGTCCGCACGTTAGGCAGAGTCGCAGATGCACCCATCGGCCGTGCATCTTGAGACATTCCTCGCACCCCTGTGGGGTCCGTGGCTCGACGTCGCGAACCTGATCGAGATGGCTGCAGGTAGTCGCCATAGCGCCTCCGGTCGGTGTTCTTGAAGGTATAGCGAGCCCCTCAAGCCGCTGCCGGACCTTGGTATCTTTGCGGCATGGCTGGACTCGAGCTTGTGCTGCTCCTGCTTGCGGTCTCCACCGGCTTGCGAATCCTCGCCGATCGGCTGGGGCTTCCGTACGCGGCGCTCCTCGTCGTCGGCGGACTCGTGTTGGCGTTCACCCCCAACCTTCCGCATGTCGAGTTGGCCCCCGACGTTCTCTTCCTGATCTTCATCCCACCGCTTCTTTACTGGGGCGCGGCATCGTTCCCACTGCGTGACTTCCGCCGCGAACTCGGCCCGATTCTGCGACTCGCCGTCGTCATGGTGCTCGTCTCGACCGTAGCGGTCGCGGGCCTGGCGCATGCGCTCGATCCTGCGTTCACCTGGGCCGCCGCATTCACCCTCGGCGCCATCGTTTCGCCACCCGATCCCGTCGCCGTGCTGTCGCTCATGCGATCGCCCTCGCTTCGCGCTCCGCGAGCGATCGAGAGCATTCTCGAAGGTGAGGGATTGCTCAACGACGCGACGGCGCTCGTCGCGTATCGCGTGGCCGTCACGGCCGCGGTGACGGGGACGTTCTCTCCCTGGCGCAGCGGGCTCCAATTTCTCGCCGCAGCGGCCGGTGGACTGGGCATCGGACTCGGCGTCGCCATCGTGACGTTGCGTCTCCACCGCCTAACGAAATCCGTGCCCGTGGCCGAGAATACGGTGTCGCTGCTGACGCCATTCGCAGCCTATCTGCCGGCGGATCTCATCGGCGCGTCGGGCGTGATCTCCGTGGTCGCCGCTGGGATGTACATCGCGCGCAACGTCCAGGACGTCGGGAGTCCCGAGACGCGACTTCAGAACCAGTCGATGTGGTCGGTCGTCACGTTCCTCCTCGAGAGCCTCGTCTTCATTCTCGTCGGCCTCGAGCTGCCGTACGTGACGCGCTCGCTCGCCGGCGTGTCGATCGTCGCGTTGATTCGCGAGGCCGCTGTCGTTTGTGCGTGCGTCGTCATCGTCCGCGTCCTCTGGGTGATTCCGAGCACGTACATCGGCCGCATCATCGGCGGATGGCTGCGCCGCTCGAAGGTCACGCTGCCGTCGTTGAAGTGGATTCTGTTCGTGGGGTGGGCGGGCATTCGCGGAGGCGATTCGCTCGTGATCGCCCTCGCTCTGCCACTCGCCACCGCCGCAGGCAGGCCTTTCCCTGCCCGTGCCCAGATCGTGTTCATCACTTTCTTCGTGATCTTCGTGACGCTCGTCGTACAGGGGCCGACGCTCGCCCCGATCGCGCGATGGCTCGGCCTCGAAAGCGACGGCGCTGCCGAGGACGAAGAGGCGCACGCGCGGTTGTCGGCCGCGGAGGCCGGTCTTCGCGTTCTCGACTCGCCCACATTCAGGGAGGCGCAGTACAAGGAGGTCGTGCGGTATCTGCGACAGCGCCATCGGCAGCGCGCGCGGCGCTGGGCGGCACGGGAGGATCGCCAGCAGGCGCATCCGCCTAACGAAGAGCGGCACGATAGCTTCGTCGCGGCGCCATCGCACGACGCGGGCACGCTCGACGACCGACGCGCCGTCGAGTACCGCCGCATCCGCGCGGCGATGATCCACGCCGAGCGTTACGCGCTCTCGGATCTGCGCGACCGCGACGTGATCGGCGACGACGTCATGCGCCGCGTTCAGCGCGATCTCGACCTCGAGCTCATTCTGCTCGATAGCCGCGAGCCGGTCGTCGAGCCGACGAGCGAAGTGCCGTTGCCCTGAGCTGGGTGCGCAGAGCAGCGAATCGTCGCGCCACTTCCGGGATCTTTTCGGTTCGATGGCGTTCGGGGCGCCTAACGCGGCCTTCGGCCGCGGTCACCTCGCAGCCGTTCCGCCTGACGGCCGAGCTGGACTGCCCGACGTGCGAAAGGCCGGACCCGCGGTCGCGGCCGACGGCGCTGAGCAGCTGGATCGACGCGCTCCGAGGCCGTGGGCCGCACCATACGTCTCGAGTGGCTCAGTCGTGGTCACGTCATCGCCGGCCGCGATGCGTTCCGCCGATCATGCCGTTACGAGCGAACGAGCTGAGTTAGCAATCGCTCGAGCTCTCGTGGTCATCGCGCGACCTGTGATACCATTCGCCCGAGTTGCGATGCTGTTCTAGAGAGCAGCGATGGCGATCGCCCGAGCTGCGGTGCCGTTTGAGCCAACTTCGATGGCAGCCGAACACGCTCACGTGCTACTCGGACGGCAATAGCTCACGGAATTCGTGCCTGCACAGGCGAGCGGATTCCCTCGCGCGTCGCACGGGCCGCCTCGCCTGCCATTTGGCAAACCTCACGACGCGTTCGGATGAGCGACGATGGCGTGCGGGCGACCCGAGTAGCGATGCGCGACAGTTGACCTGCTGGAGTTCGTGCACTCGATCGCAGCCACCGGACCACGTGTGGCCGACGCCCGAGCCGACGTCCCAGAATCTGCGCCTCACCTGCCCCTTATTCGACTCGCTGAGCCATTTGCACGACTCGCTGAGCGATTTGCTCAACTCGATGAATGATTGGCGCGACTCGATGGATAAGTCCCGGAACTCGATCAATGATTTGCAGCGCTCGATGGATCATTTCCGGAACTCGATGAATGATTTCCGCGACTCGCTGAGTGATGCACGCGACTCCATCAGGGATGCGCTCCACTCGATGAACGATATCCGCGACTCGATGAAAGCTGTCTTCGACTCAATGAGCGAAGCGCTCGACTCGTTGAGCCGTGCACTCGACTCGATGAGCTGTTCATTGCGCTTCCAAGCCGGAATCGCGCCACCGAGAGTCGTCACCGTCGCCTCGTGACTCGCGGTCAGCACCTGGTGACTGCGAATCAGCGCCTCGAGACCGCAGCGCGCGGCTCGCTGTCAGGGAATCTCGACCTCGAGTGCCGGCATAACGGCAAGCTCTCGAGAAATCGCCGCACGGTGAAGGCTTCGCGCCGCGGCGAGTCGAGTGCACGCGACCTCGAGAATGGTGATCACGACAACGTGAACCATGATCGGAGCAAGGGGAGTCGTGATCGCGCCATCGAAGCAGCTCACTATCGCTCGATGTCCGATGCGTCGGTCACGCTCAGTTGGAACTCCCCTCGTCGTGGCCGAACTTCGACTCGCAGACCCGGAACGTCGACTCGTTGTGTCGAGATCTCGATTCGGTGCGAGCTTCGGCGAGCGCGCGTAGGTTATTGTAACCCCGAGGCAGGCTAACCCGAACGTGAAAGGCCATCGATGGGCACTCGATGCGGTCTCGTGGGCGGCATGGGCCCCGAATCGACACTCGATTACTACAAGCTTATCGTCGAGCTCTATCGGGACGGGCGTGACACACACTATCCCGAACTCACGATCGATATCGTCGACCTCGAGCCGATCCTCGCGTTTCTGGAAGCCGGCAATCGCCAGGGATTCGCCGACTACGTCCTGCGGTCCATCGAACGACTCGCGCGCGCGGGCTGCACCTTCGCTGCGCTCACGTCGAACACCTCGCACGTCGTGTTTCCCGAGGTCGTCGCGCGCTCGCCGATTCCACTCGTGAGCATCGTCGAGGCAGCCGCCGATCACGCCGTGTCGATCGGAGTACGCCGCCCCGCGCTCCTCGCGACGTCGTTCACGGTCTCGGCCGGCTTCTATCAACAGGTCTTCGACAAACGCGGGATGACGATTCTTACGCCATCGTCCAGCGAGCAGGCGTTCCTTCACCGGAAGTACATGGACGAGCTCGTGCACGGCACCATCGTCGACGAGACGCGCGCGGCGTTCGTCGCGATGGCGAACCGACTCGTCGCCGAAGAAGGCGCCGATGGCCTCATCCTCGGCGGCACGGAGATTCCGCTTCTGCTGCGCGACGCCAAAGGGATCGACGTCCCGGTCGTCGACACAACGCTCGTTCACGTGAAACGGCTCGTGCAGATGATGCGCGCCGGCGCCTGACGGTTCAGGTCCGCACTCTTCTCTTGGCGCGCAGATTCATCACACCACGCAGCAGGAACACCGCCGCGAAAGCCATGTCCAGCCAGATCGAAGTCGTCACCGGCTGACCGTGTGACCAGAGCGGGTGCACGGCGATGTACAAGCCTAACGCGATCATGACCCAGCCGAGCACGAGACGCACCGTGTTCATCATCGCCGGCTCCGCGTATCGACGACCACCTGACCTCCCTTCATCACCCAGCGTACGCTGTCGATGACCGCGTGGATGTCGTGCAACGGATCGCCGGCGACGGCGACCAGATCGGCATAGTAGCCCGGCGCGACGGCGCCGAGTGATTGGCTCATGTCTAACAACGCAGCGGCATTCGTCGTCGCTGTCGCGATCGCCTCGGCCGGCGTCATCCCGATCTGCACGAACCACCCGAGCTCGCGCGTGTTCTGACCGAACATCGTGAACACCGCGTCCGAGCCCATCGCGAATTTGACATGTGCCTTCCATGCGCGCCGCGCGGTCTCGATGTTCCGCGCACGATACGCGTCCAGTCCCGCGACCTGCTCGGGCGTGTAGCCGAACCGCTCGTGATACTCGGCGTAGTAGCGATTGTGGTCGATCGTTGGCACGTAGTACGTCCCGCGCGTCGCCATCTCGGCGAGCGTCGAATCGTCGAGGTCGACTGCATGCTCGACGGACTCCGCACCGGCACGCATCGCGTCGCGTCCGCCCTGTGGACCGTAGGAATGAATCGCGATCCGCTTGCCGGCGGCATGTGCCGCATCGACGGCCGCTTTCATTTCCTCGAATGTGAACGTCTCGTCGCCGCTCACGTCGGCCGCGCTGCCCGTCGAGCCGTAAACCTTGATCCAGTCCGCGCCGGCATCGACCTGCGCCTTGACCGCGACGGGAATGTCCGCAATGTCGGCGATGCGACCGCGCGGCGGACCCGGAGGCGATCCGGGGCGCGGCGGCGTACGCTGACGCGAGAGCCCGAAGCCCGCGACGAACATGCGCGGTCCGACCATCGCGCCGCGATTGATCAGGTCGCGCATGGCGATGTCGCCATACTCGGAGGCGCCGAGGTCGCGTACCGTCGTCACGCCCGCTTCCAATGTCTTCCTGGCGTTCTCCTGGGCCAGGAAAACGGTTTCGGCGCTGCGGCGCCGCCCTTGTTGCGACCAGGGCTGCGTCCCCGGCTTCTGATCCCAGTAATAGGTCATGTGCGTGTGCACGTCGATCAGACCTGGAATGCCCGTGAGTGGTCGCAGATCGATGACCTTCGCACCGGTGGGAATCGCGCGCGTTCCCGAGCCGACACTCGTTATGCGCTCGGCCTGCACGACGACGACGGCGTCGTTCACGAGGCCACCCTTCCCGTCGACGAGATGCGCGAAGCGTATCGCCGTGGCCTGCGCCGACCCGACGTGCTCGACGCAGGCCAGCAGGATGAGCGCGCGCGTGATGACGCCTAACAGCTTGAGGGACGATCGCACGGTTGGCGAGCAGAAAGAGATACGGCCCGGCGCGCGGAGTGCGCACCGAGCCGTACCAGGATACTGCGGAAGCTGTCAACTGTGAACGGCGAGCTTATGTGCCAGTCAGGCTTGGAATGAAGGCGGGACCGAGGCTCGGGTTGTTGTTCTTCTCGATGTCGGGCAGCGGCAGACAGGTCGTGTTGCCGTACGTACCGCCCTTGAACGGGAACGCGGTACCGATCGGCGGATTGAAGGCAATCTGGAAGCGCTCGACGTCGTAGTTGCGCTGACCCTCGAGGAAGAGCACGCGCTGTCGCTCGCTGATCACCAGACTCTTAATCGAGGCTGCATCTGTCTGGCCGGTGTAATGCGCGAGACCGACGCTATCCCGCAGCGCGTTGATGATCGACACCGCCTGGGTGCCGCCCAGAATCTCTGCGGCGATTAACTGTGCCTCCGCGTAGCGGGCAATCGGAAGGGGCACGGCATCGCCACCGCTGTACTTGTTCGCGACGTAGATCAGCGTCTTGTTGTTGTCGGCCGAACGCGTGCTGGTGAGCGTAGTCGCCGAGCGAGGGTCGATGTCCCCGTTCTCGGTCGTCATGTTCTGAGACCACGAGGGGATGGAGTAGTCGCCGAATTGTTTCGTCACCGCATACACGCGATTGTAATTCCGATAGTTCGAGGCGTCGTTAGTCGAGTTCATCACGAAGCCGCCCGGAACCGACTGGGCATCAGTGAGCGCCGCTGCAGTGTTACCCTGATACAGTCGGACGCGCGCTCGGCCGACATATGCCGCGTTCTTGATGCTATCGGCTCCGGCGGGAGCCGCCGCGATCGCGGCGCTGAAGCGCGCCTCGGCAAGGGCGAACATTCCCTTCTGATTCACTGCCGGACCGTTGTCGAATGCCGCCTGGCACATCGACATGCCCAACATCGCATAACTGAAGCCCGCGTACAGATTCGCAACCGCCAACAGTGTGGCGCGATTCTGGACCTGGGCATCGGTCCACTTGGTCAGGTTCGCGATCGCGTGATCCGCGTCGTAACGAGCGGTCGAGAGCGGGTAATAGATGCCGATCACTTGCGCCGAGTTGTCGCAACGCGCCGTACCATAGATGCCGTTTGTCAACGTATTCGCGGTGCGTCGCGCGTAATCCCATTGCGCCGCGCCGAGTTGCGCGTCGCCCATCTCGCCCGAGATCAGCCCCTCGACGACCACCGCCGTGCCCAGTGCGCACTGGAAATCGCCCACGGCGCTCGCAACCGCGAGGGCTGCGTTCACCGGTTGGTCGAGAATGTCCACGGGCACCGCGTTAGGCGTCGTGACATCGAGCAACCGGCTCGAATTGCATGCCGTGACAACGCCGGCCGCGAGCGCCAAACCGGCGACCGAGAGCGCAATCCTGCGCTGCATTCGCGGCCAGACCATCAGTCTAGTTTCCGTATTGTGTCTCATCGATTGAATCCGGGAATTGTTAGGCAGAGTGGTGTAAGCACTCCGACATGCTCAGTAGCTCAGGCGAATCGTGAGGGCATAGGTGAGGAGCTGCGGCAGCTCCGCCTGGTCGACTTGCGCCGGGTTGCCGGCGACGAACTGGCTCTCGGGATCATAACCCGTATAGTTGGTCCACATGCCGAGATTGCGAACCGACGCAGTCAGCGTCGCGTTACGAGCGCCAGCGCGCGCAGCAATGTTCATCGGGACATCATACGACAGCGACAGCTCGCGGAACTTTATGTACGAGGCGTCGTTGATCGTGAAGTTACGCAGCGGGCCGCCGCTGAAGAACTGCGCGAGCAGCTTCGGATCGGTGTTCTGCGGCTGGACGTACTGCAGGCACGTGTCGAAGATCTGGCAGCGTATGCGAATGTTATTGTCGAGGCGCTTGTAGCCGCTCGCCGCATCGAGCATCGCTGACAGTCGGAAATTCTTGAAGATCGTGAGGGTGTTGGACCAGGAGCCCTCGAACGTCGGCGTTGTATGGCCCTGATAGACCTTCGGCGCGATGAGCTGACCGGTGGGACTGTAGCAATTCGTCGCACCGCCGTGCCCGTTGTCGCACATGATGCTCGCCTGCGGCACACTTACAGTGTTCGTCGCGGCGTCGTATGTGCCCGTCGCGCCCACCACCCTGTATGAGAACCAATCGAACGGCGAGTGGCCGACGCGGTGCGCGTAATTGCCGAAATCGATGACGGTGTCTCTTCCGTTGAGGCGAATGATCTTCGCATTCTGCGTGGACATGTTGACATTCATGTCCCAGGCGAAGTTCCGCCGTTGCATGACCGACGCCTTGAACAGCGCCTCGACGCCATGCTTCACGATCTCGCCGGCGTTGAAGTACTGATTATTGAGGCCGAAGCCCGTGCCCGGAGCGACACCGCGCGAGAGAATTGCGTCGCGCGAATCGTCGTGGAAGTAGGTGAAGTCGATTCCGAAGCGATCATGGAACATCGACGTCTCGAAACCGACCTCGGTGCCGAGCACGCGCTCCGGCTTGAGATCCGGATTGCCGAGCGTCGACGGGGTCAGGATGCTCCTCCCGAGTGGACCCGCCGCGGGCGCGAGCGTCCGGAGTGCCGTATTCAGCAGCGGCTGTTGACCCGAGCCTCCGTACGCGCCACGTAGCCGCAGGCTATTGAGCCACGAAGGCAGATGCTGCTGGATGGCCGGCTCATCGCTCGCGACATAGGAGACGCTGACTTTCGGATACGTGACCCAGTGCACCTGGCTGCCGAAGGAGCTGTTGTTATCCACGCGCACGGCGCCGGTGAGGTACAGGCGATCGTTGTACGCGAACTCCTCCTGGCCATAGTAGCCAAGGGTGTTGTTCTCGGTGAAGTTCTCGACCGACGGCACGGGCGTACCCGCAGAGCTCAGCGTTTGGAGGCCCGGTGCCGGGAAGTAGTCGCCTTCAGCCGAGAGCGAGTCGTTGTGTTGCGTGTAGTACTGGACGCCGAACGAGGTCTTTGAGTTCAGATACGACCGCAACTTGAGATTCGCGCTGCCGACGTAGTCGTAGGTGTTGAACGTCGCCTGATGGTTCAGCCGATAGCGATAGCCCTGCGCGGAAGCACCCCAGAAATTGGCGAGCGTGTCATTCGTGAGATAGGGCACGTACTCGACATTCCCTTCCTGCGTCACGTCGGTACCGATCGCCAAGCGGTTCGTGAACCAAGAGAACGGGTTGTAGTTGATCGTCGCGCTGGCGGTGATGCGGTTGAGATCCTGCCAATCGTGCTGCACCTCGTCGGCGGCAGGCGGTGCACCATTGAAGCCTTGCACCCACGTACACGGGGTGTCTCCCGGGTCGCAGAATTGCGGCAGATTCGCCGGGTTCGAGTACTCCGAGTCCCACATCAATCCGCCGCAGCCTGCCTCGCAAGTGATCGTCGTATGACCGTTGACGTAGCCGAAGTTAGTCTGGAGGTTGACCTTGTCGTTAGGCGTGATCGACAGGTTCGTGCGGAAGCTCTGCTTCCGTTGCTCGTTTCCAGGATCGACGCCCTGATTATCGGTGAACGCGCCGGCTGCGAAATACGTGAACGGACCCGTGCCGCCGCTGACGTTCGCGTCATAATTCCGAAGACCGCCACGGCGGAAGATCGGCGCCCCAAGCGAGTCCTGGCGCCGCACGGTGTTGAGTCCGAGCAGCGGTCCGGTGCCGTTCGCGTCACACGTCGGCGTTCCGCCACCCGCGGGCGTGTCGACGTGGCACCAGTTCGTGGCGATTCGGCCGGCTGCGTTCTGAAACACGTTCTGGCCACCGGTGACGGTGAAGTTGTACGTCGTGCCGCCGGTGGTGCCCTTTTTCGTGATGATGTTGATGACTCCGCGCGCCGCTTCGGTTCCGTAGAGCGTCGCCGCGGCGGGACCCTTCAAGACCTCGATGCTCTCGATCTGATCGGGATCAAAGTCATTAAGGCGGGAGATGACACCGGAGCTGAAGGCCTGAATGGAAATACCAGTGCTCGTCTGGTTGTCGACGCGCACGCCGTCGACATAGATCAGCGGGTCGGCTGAGAGCGAGAAGCTGCCGATGCCGCGGATGCGCACCTTCGCGCCGGCGCCCACCATGCCGGTGCCCGGCAACACCATGACACCCGCAGCACGGCCATTCAGCAGCGCGTCCACTGAGGGGACCGCTTGCTTGGCCACGACGTCAGCGACGTCCACCTTCGAGACCGACGCGCCAAGCGCGCGCTTTTGCTCTCCGCCCGCGGTGCCGGTGACGATGACCTGATCGAGCTCCAGCGCCCGCTCCGACATCGCGAATTGCAGGTTTGTCGTGCCGACGCTGACCGTCTGCGTGATGGCGCGATAGCCGATCATGCGAGCATTCACGACAACCTGCGATCCCGTGACCCCAGTGATGCGGAATCGACCGGAGGCGTCGGTGACAGCGCCCTTCCCGGCCTGGTCCAGTACCGCGACCTGCACGCCGGGGAGTGGGCGGGCACCGGATTGAGTGATGACCGTGCCGGCGATAACCCCCTCCTGCGCCCGCGCGCTGCGCGGGACGGCGAGGAGCGCCACCGCGATGGCGACGGCAGCGGCACGCGCGGCGAGCGCGCGCGCACCGAGCCTCAGGCCTGGGCCCGAGCGAGTGAGACCTGCGAATGACATGTTGTGTGCCTCTGCTTGGGAATGAGACTGGTTAGGCAGGTAGGCGTGGATGCGGCTTCGCCTTCAGAAACGGCCGAAGATCCGCGCAATGTGGAGACTGCAAGAGTGAACTGCAGCCGCGCGCGCCGCAAGGTGGAAAAGTTGCTGGGGCGGTGGGCCCATAAGAATGTTCAGACAAATGCAGATAAGCAGTAACTCCGGTATACCGGCCTGGCGTCACAGTTGGGAACAGCGAAGGGCGCCACTGCGGACAGCAGCCTGGCTTTACATCATGAGGCGTCGCACCGGCTGCGCTTCTCTTCCGCTTCACAGCGGCAACGCGCCGTCTTGGCTCGTCTCGCGTTCGACTAGCAGCACGGTGGATCGCTAGACGAACCCAAGTGTCAGGCTGCCGGCAGTTGGGTGATCAGCAGCGGCTCTCCGTCGCGAATCACGACTGTGTGCTCGTAATGCGCCGCGAGGCAGCGGTTATGCGTGCGGAGCGTCCAGCCATCCGGCTCTTCCACGACGCGCGCGGGGCGGGCACAGATAATCGGCTCGATGGCGAGCACCATGCCTTCGGTCAACGTCCCACGCGTCATCAGGCTGTCATAGTTAGGCACCGATGGCGATTCGTGGATCGAACGGCCGACGCCGTGGCCGCACATCTCGCGCACCACGGCGAAATCGTGGCGCTTCACCTCGTCCTCCACGACGCGCCCGATCTCACGAATCGGATTTCCCGCGCGCGCCACGGTCATCGCCCGCGCGAACGCGCGCTGCGCACACTTCCGGAGCTTGCGCGCTTCCGCCGTCACGGGGGGAATCGTGACCGTGATCGCCGCATCGGCAACGAAGCCGTCGAGCTCCGCGGTGACGTCGATCTTGACGACGTCGCCCGGCGCGAGCACACGCGGCCCCGGCACGCCGTGAACGATCTGCTCGTTGACGCTGATGCAGCTGAAGCCGGGGAAGTCGTAGCTGAGCTGCGGCGCCGAGCGGGCGTCATGCCGGCGCAGAAAGGCAGCACCAATGGCGTCGAGCTGCGCGGTCGAGAGGCCAGGTCGCGTCGCGTGCTCCATCTCGCGCAGCGCCCGCGCCACGAGGGCGCCAACGCGCTCGAGGCCGGCCAGATCAGACTTCGAGGAAACGGTCACGCGACGAGGGCTAGGGAATAGGGGCTACGGGCTAGCGCTCAAATACGGTCTGTGTCTCACACCTAACGAGCGGCGTTTGCGCAGCGCGAACCGCCAACGAAAGAACGATGCGACGACGATCACGAGCAGACTGAGCTCGATCGCGACCTTCTCCGCGTCGAGATAATCGATCGGATTGTCCTTCAGCGACGGATCCGACCAGATGCCATGAACGAAGAATAGCGCGGCCGTGAGGTACGTGCCGTAGTGGATGATCCGCCACCGGTCGTGTCCGATGGCCGCGCGATAGTACGACGTCACGACGACGACGATCAGCACGTACAACGCCGCGGCACCAAGGGTGTTGATGACCTGCTGCTTCGGTCCAACCATCGGATACAGCACGTCGACGAAGCGGAACTTGGCCTCGGTCGACGCGAGCAACAGCACGACATGCAGCACCGACAGCGTCAGTGCGGTGTAGCCGGTCCAGTTATGAATCTTGAAATAATTGATTCGCTTGTGTGGCCACCGTTTCCATGGGTTGTACTTCACACCCATGAGGAGACCGAGGAGGATGTTGCACGAGATGACGATGACGGCGACGATGCCGACGTCGCTCGATAATTCGAGGGCAGACATTCTGGAAAATCTAAGAGCGCAGCCGCTGAAGGGCGCAGTCGCGCCTCACTCGCGTTGTTTATTCAGTCCGCAGCGCCTCTATCGGATCCACTCTCGTCGCCCGAAGCGCCGGCACGTACGACGCCACCAGCGCGACCACGGCGAGCAGAAGCGCCATGACAACGTAGACGAACGGGTCGAGTGCGCTCACGCCGAACATCAGTGAGACGAACAGGCGCGTCGACAGAGCGGCGACGATGGCGCCCGCGATCAGACCGACGCCCACGAGGCGCGCCCCATGGCTGAGTACGAGACGGAAGACGTCGTCCGTCTGCGCACCGAGCGCGAGACGCACGCCGAACTCCCGCGTGCGCTGCGCCACAACGAATGACACGACGCCATACAGTCCAACCGCCGCGAGGAGCGCGCCGATCACACCGAACAGCATGAAGATGAACGTGCCGATCCGCCATGGCGCGAGCTGTGGCTCGATCATCGCCGTCATCGGACGCACGGTCGCGAAGGCGACGCGCGCGTCGAGCGACTGCAGTTCCCGGCGCAACGTGCCGGCCACGGGCGCAGGCTCCTCGGTCGTGCGCACGTACATCATCGTCAGCGGCGGCATCTCCGGGCCGCGCTGTGCGATCGGCCGGTACATGAACGGATCGGGATCGCGTGTCACGTCGCCATAATGAGCGTCCGCGACCACTCCGACGATTTGCGAGCAGCTGCCACCGCGAGCACCGGGCCCGTCGTTGATACACGCCGAGAGTGGATTCACGCCGTGCAGATAGCGCCGCACGAAGGTTTGATTCACGATGGCGACGGGTGCGCCCGACTCGCGATCGTCGGCGTTGAAGGCGCGGCCTTGAACGATGGGGATGCCCGCGGTCGCGAAGAAGTCGGGATCGACGAAATCCGCCGATGTCGGCCGCGGACGGCCGTCCGGCGACGGAGCGCTCGGGATGTCGACGCCGAAGGTAATGTTCATCTCGAAAGGCATCGCCGCGCCTAACGCGGCGCTGCGCACCCCGGGCAGCGTCTTGACGCGCGCCAGCGCTCGGTTCCAATAGTCGATCGCCTGCTCGCGGGTGAAACGGGCGCCGCGGACGTCGGCGCTGGCGAGCAGGAGCCGGTCGGCGGCGAAGCCGGTGTCGACAGCCTTCACATTGCGCAGGCTGCGCACGAAGAGACCGGCGGCGACGAGGAGCGCGAGCGACGCGCCGAGCTGCACGACAACGAGCGCGTCGCGCCCGATGGACCGTCCGGCCCGCGCTCGGCTCGCCACGCCGAGCACCGAATAGAGTTGCTGGCGAGTCGCTCGCCAGGCCGGAGCGAGACCGAACGCCAGCGTCGTGACCGCGGCAACGGCGGCGGTGAAGAGCAGCGCGCGGTCGTCCACCACGGAGGGCATCGGCGGCAACGGCAACATCGCGGGGAGGAGCGCCGCGCCCGCGATCGCGACCCCAACCGCCGCCGCACCGCCTAACGCAGCGAGGAGGAGACTTTCGGTGAGAAGCTGCCGGGCGAGCCGCTCCCGTGTCGCGCCTAACGACAACCGGACCGCAATCTCATGAGAACGATTCGCGGCGCGGACGAGGAGTAGATTCGCAACGTTCGCGCAGGCAATGAGCAGGACCGTCCCGGTGATCGCGAGGAACCAGAGCGAGACGGGCATCGAGCGACGTCCGGCGCCGCGTCCGGGCCGCGCCGCATTCCCGGCCCCCGCGACCTTCGTCAGGCTGACACGACGCGGCGGAGGCGGAGCCGCCGCCCCGCCGCGACCGCCACCCGGTCCGCCAATCTGCACGCGCACCTCGCTCCCCGACGGCATGCCGCCTCCGGGCCCGAGTCCGGTCGGCGGGAGATCGGCGCCCTCGTCGCGCGCGGCGAGGAGCGCTGCCTGCACCGACGCCTGCGCCTGCTCACGTATCGCGTTAGGCGCCAGACGGCCGATCACGCTCAACCACGACGCGAAGCGCGACCGGACCATGCGGTCGTCATACCCGAGATCGGTGGCGGTACCGAGTGGCACCCAGAGCGACGGCGCGCCCGCGTCGATGCCGGTGAAGCTCTTCGGCGCGACGCCGATGATCGTGAACGAGTGGCCGTTGAGCACGATCGATTGACCAATGACGCGCGGGTCGCCCGAATACGCGCGCTGGAAATATTCCCAGCCGAGCATCGCGACCGGAATCGCAGCGCTCTCGCGATCGTCGTCGACGGTGATCGTGCGACCGACGGCCGCGCGCGTGCCGAGCGTGGCGAAGTAATCGCCCGACGCGAGCATGACTGGCTCGCTCCGGGCTTGATCACCACGTCCCACTTCGATGCTCGTGCGCGCGAATGCGGCCGCGTGGGCGAATCCCTTCGCGCGATCGCGAACGTTGACGAAGTCGGGATATGACAGGACGCCCGTCATTGTTGGCGGTCCGTTCGGCAACTGCAGCTCGAGCTCGACGCGCATCAGGTGTGATGCGTCCACCACGCCCGCGGGCGGACGGAAGAGAATCGCGTCGACGATGCCGAACATCACCGTGTTGGCGCCGATGCCGATCGCCAGCGTGAGGACGGCGACGAGTGTGAAACCTGGTGATGTGCGCAGCTTGCGCAGGCCGTACTGGAGATCTTGCAGGAAGGCTGACATTGGTGGGGGAGGGACTTTCAATTCGTCACTAGTCTACCCCTCTAGGTTGCTTGCCGCCTCCGATAGTTTCGCGGTCGCACACGCCATTATGTCGCAAACGCTTTAGGACGCGTATGTTGGTGCGCCGCCGGACACCATCCCGCGAGGCCATCGATGGGCAAGCTGATCGTACTCATGATCACGGCGTTCGTCGACATGGTCGGCTTCGCCATGGTCCTCCCGCTCCTGCCTTTTTATGCGGCGAGCATGGGTGCGACGGGCTTCGTCGTGGGGCTTCTCATCTCCACGTTCTCGGTCGCCCAGCTCGTGAGCGCGCCGACCTGGGGGCGGATCTCGGATACGTTCGGCCGCCGTCCGGCCGTGATTTCGGGTTTACTCATTTCGGCCGCCGCGTACGTGGTGTTCGGTCTTGCCGGCACGATCTGGGTGCTCTTGGTCTCGCGAGTCGTGCAGGGCGTAGGCGGGGGGACGGTCGGCGTCCTCCAGGCGTACGTCGCCGACGCGAGTCATCCCGACGATCGCGCCAAAGGCCTTGGTTGGCTCTCGGCGGCGACGAGCGGGGGCGCCGTCGTCGGGCCGGTACTCGGATCGCTCTTCGTGGATTGGTGGGGACACCGCGGGCCTGGATTCGGCGCCGCGGGATTTTGTATCCTCAGCTCGCTCTTTGCGTGGAAATACCTGCGCGAATCGGCGGGGATGCGAACGACGACGGAGCATGCGCTACCCGTCAGGTCGTTAGGCGCGGAAGGTAGCGTGCTCGGACGGGTCATCGTGCATCCCGGCGACCCGGCGCCGCGACTGATCTGGATCTACGCCATCGCGATCGGTGGATTCTATGGTACCGCCCCGCTCCTGTCTCTGCTCTTCGCCGATCGGCTGAATGTCACCGAACGGAACGTGGGCCTGTTCATCACGTACTTCGGCGCAATGGGAGTGCTCGTTCGCGCGGGCGTGCTCGGGTTCGCGGTGAAGAAGCTGGGTGAGGCGCGCCTGGCACGGCTGGGGATCGTTCTGCTCGCAGCAGGCCTCGGCGTCATCGCCGTCGCACATTCGTACCTAACGACATTCATCGCCATCACGCTCATGCCGCTGGGCACGGCGTTTCTCTTCCCGTGCATAACGGCGCTGCTGTCGCGCGTCGTGCCGAGCAGGGAGCGGGGGCTGCACATGGGTGTGCAGCAGACCTATGGCGGCGTGTCGCGCGTCATTTTCCCGATGCTCACTGGATTTATGATGGACCGATTCGGCACCGGATCGCCGTACGCCCTGGCCGCCGTGCTGGTCGCTGCGACGCTGCTGATTACCGCCCCGCTGGAGGACTACATGGGCTCGCGCAAGCCCGCGAGCCCGCAGCCGGAACTCGAGATGGAGACCTGACCCTCTCAGTCCTCCGCGCCGAAAGTGATATCGGTGTCGATCGGCTTGCCGTGACGCCACACGCCTTCGCCGGCGCGCGGCGGCATCACGACCTCGAATCGCACCTCGAGCGGCTGTGGCTCGTCGGCAAATGTGGGCCGGAGATTCTCGAGCACGCTCGTGTAGGCATCGACATGATTCTCCGCCGTCACGAGCCCGACATGGATGGGATGAGCGAAGCGCTGCATCTCGAGCGCCCCGGGCACCTTCTCGGCCACATAATAGATGTAAGTCTGCATTTGGTCGTGTGATGGGATGTCGTAACGTGGACTGACGCTCGGACCGCGAAAAGGCAACAGTCGTCACCGATTGCCGCGCACCAGGCCGAAAATCCCGCTCGCCCCTTCAGCCTCTCTCGGGGCAATCGCGAACAGTAGCATGCTCGGACTCGAGCTCCCTAACGGACGGTCCGATCATGCGCCTTTGTTTTCTCGCACTGCTCCTGGCGTCGCCTGCAACTCTCACAGCCCAGCTCCCCGCGACGTTCGAGAATCTTCAATATTTCCCGAAAGACATTCCGCGTGACACGCTCATCCAGATCATGCGCGGGTTCTCCTTCGCTCTCGGCGTACGCTGTCAGTACTGCCACGCGGGCGGCGACGGCATCTCCTTCGAGGGAGTCGAGTTCAAGTCAGACGAGAAGGTGGCGAAGCGCAAAGCGCGGTACATGCTGCACATGGCCGACACGATCAACAATCAGTTGCTCGCGGGCCTTCCGAATCGGAGCACGCCACCGGTGCGCGTCGCGTGCGTGACCTGTCATCGCGGACTCTCGAAGCCGGCGACGCTCGCGTCGACGCTGACGGCAACTATCGAGTCGACGGGGACCGACTCCGCGGTCGCGCAGTATCGCCGGCTTCGCCAGAACACGATGACGCAGGGAACGTTTGACTTCGGCGAATGGTCGATGAACGAGCTCGCGCGAACGCTGGGCGAACGCGGAAAGACGATGGAGGCGATCGCGATGCTCGAGCTGAACCAGGAATTCTATCCGCAAGCAGCCGAGATCGATTTCATGATCGCGGAGTTGCACCTGCAGCGCGGCGAAAAGGACAAGGCGATCAGTCGCTATCGCGCGGTGTTGGAGAAGCAGCCTAACAATGCGCGCGCGAAGCAGAGACTAATCGAGCTTGGGGCGACCTGAGGTTGGTGGTGGTGGATTGTTGATTGGTGTTGGTGAGTGGTGATTGGTTGTTGGTAGTTAGTGGAAAACGAACGACCAATCACCAATTACCAACAACCCGATCACCAATTACCAACGACCACGATTCACCAGTTCGCTACCTTCGGGAAACGTTCCCGATTGACGACTTCTCGCTCCAGTCTCATCTTGGCGACGCGTTCGGGAGATCGGTCAATACCCGGACGTGACGGTCTTCGGTGGGACGCCATCCGAGGACAGCTCGCCGGTAGTTCGGCATCGTCGAGATGGTTGTGAGGTCGCTGGCCACAACTGATAGCTCTCCGTACAAGGGCACCTGAGTCGAGACCGTACGACAAGGGAAAGGGAAGTCGATCAGGCCACGCACGAAGTGGCGCCGAGTCAATCGATCGAATCCTGCCAGCGGATGAAGCCCCGCGATTATCGGCGTGCCGATGTCGCGGGGTTTCGCATGTATAGAGGGCGTAGGGGCTAGGGGAATAGGGGCTAGGGTGCGTAGGTTTGCGGCCCATGCCCGACAAATTGCCTAACAACCGAGCGCTCATCCTTGCCAATCCTCGGGCGCGCCTGGCCGGCGCCGCCGAGTGGCGTGAGATCGCGATCGCCGAACTGGCGTGTCGTTACGCGACCGAGCTGGTCGAGCCGCGGGATGCGCGAGAGACGACAGTGCTCGCGCGCAAGGCGGCCGACGAGGGAATCGCCGTGGTGGTCGCGGCTGGCGGCGACGGAACAATCAATGCCGTCGCCCAAGGCCTCGCCGGCACGCAGACCGCGTTAGGCATCCTGCCGCTCGGCAGCGCCAACGATCTGGCGCGCGAGTACGGCGTTCCGCGATCGATCGCGCACGCGGCACGGCGCATCGCCGAGGGCGAAGCCCGCCACATCGACGTCATCGCGATCGGCGACCGCGTGTTCTGCAGCGTCGGTGGATTGGCGCTGGTAGCGCGGGCGGCGCTGGCAGTGACGCGCTTCAAGCAGCGATCGCAGTCGGCGCGGCGGATGGCGGACTGGCTCGGCGGACACGTCTATCGGCTCTCGGCGACCACGGCACTCCTTTCACCCTGGTCGCTCGACGACCACCTGCGCATCGCCTATCGCGACCCCGAGAGCGGCGAGCCGCACTTGTTCGAGACGCGTGCATCGGCGCTGTTCGTCACGAATCACAGCACGTTAGGCGGCGGCCTCGTGCTGCCGGTGAAGGCCGATCCCGCGGACGGCGTGCTCGAGATTTGTTACGTGCCGGCGCGGGCGAGACATTCGTTGATGCTCAACTTCGCGCGGTTGAGCGCAGGATCGCCGATTCCACCGGGCGTGCTGGAATCGATTCGCGCGACGGAAGCGACGATCGAGACGGGTCGTGAGGACGCGTTCGTGGCCGATGGCGAGCTCCTCGCGCAGGGAAGGATATTCGAGGTCCGGGTGTTGCCGCGCGCGCTGTCCATCGTCGCCTAACTACCGCCTGACAGCTCGCGCACCCAGATATTCCTGAACCGCACCAGGTCCCCGTGATCTTGGAGAATCAGCGGCAACAGATCGGGATGCTTCGCATACGGCGGGCGTTGCTTGTGCGCGGTGGGGCCGGTGAGCACGGCATTGTCCTGAATCAAAATGCCGTTGAAGAGAATCGTCATCCGCGCCGGACTCGTTAGGTTGCCGTTGGCGGCGAAGCGGGGACGGTGGAATACGATGTCGTACGTCTGCCACTCGCCTGGCGGACGGCTCGCGTTCACGAGCGGCGGATATTGCCCGTAGATCGCCCCGACGGCACCATCGGCGTAGGTCGGATTCTGATACGAATCGAGTACCTGGACTTCGTAAATCCCCATGAGAAAAACGCCACTGTTGCCGCGCTCCTGGCCTTCACCGTGAGCAGGCACGGGCTCCATGAATTCGACGTGGAGCTGAACGTCGCCGAAGCCGCGCGTGGTCGCGATGTTCCCGGCGCCTGCGACGACTTCCATGTAGCCGTCCGCGACCTTCCAGCGCGCAGGGTGACCGCTCGAGTCGGCTGACTGCCAGCCGTCGAGCGAGCGCCCATCGAAGAGCACGACCGCGTCGGACGGTGGCTTCCGCAGCCCGGGATACGGTCCGGGATCGACGACGGTCGGTTGCGGACGCGTCATCGAATGAATGGGATATTCGGTCGGCGACTGCGCCGCCGCTGGTAACGACTCGATCGTTGCCATGACGAATGCGATGGCGAAGGTGATGGGGCGAGGCATCGTAATCTCTATTCTCGCTGGGGCCCAGTTGTCGCGCTACTCCACGTCGCGACGCTTGACCTCGGGATCGACGACGAGCGTCGGCGCCTCCTCCGCGTCCACGCCCGGCGTTGGCACCTTCGCCCCCGTCCGTCCCTCGTCGTCACGCTTCTCGAGCTCGATCTCGTGCAATGAGTCTTCACTAATCCAACCGTGCGCCGCCGAGTGGCGCGCAGCGGCGAGTGTGTCGTCGGCGAGGAGAAGCGTCGACCCGGCCGCGCTCACCTCTTCGGCGAGCGCCCGAATCGACGTCGAACGCTCGGGATGCGGTGAGACATTGCGGATATAAATGGCGAGGATCCGGCCCGGGAATTCGCTCACGAGCGTTCGGTAAATCTCGGGATCCTCCTGCCCGCTGTCGCCGACGAGTACGAATGGCAGCGCGGGATATGTCCCGAGAATTTCACGGATCTGCGCCAGTTTGTACTCGCGCGTGCGGAGCATGTCGCGGGCGATGTCCCAATCACGCAGCAGCATTGGCCCCACCGGAATCTGCTGCGCGTCGAGAAAGTCCGTGATCACGTCGTGCAGATTCCACGGGCTGCTCGAGACGTAAAAAATCGGATTCATCGGTGCGCTCGCCGTGCCGCGCGCCAACGCGCGATAGAATGCCGCGACGCCAGGGAATGGCAGCCGCGTGCGCGCGTTCTCGAGCAGCATCAAGCGAGCAGCCCGAACGAAGCTGGTGATCTCCGACTGGAGCACGGTGTCGTCCATGTCGCTGATGACGCCCAACTGCGCGCGCGACGACGGCACGAGCACCTTTGCGGGAACGTGGGCCGCCGCGGCAACGGGCGTCTCCGGTCCAGCAACGACGTCGAGGTGTACGGTGTGCCACTCGCCGGCGCGGAGATTTTCGTCCGTCTCCACCCAACGACGGAGAAATCCCTCGTCGTCGGCGACGAGGTGCGTCTCGCAACCACCGATGCGGGCCTGAACCTTCGCGAACGGCAGTGGACCGGAATCGATGCGCTGCAACATCGCCAGCAGATTCCTCCACCGCGCGTGCGACGCCTCGGCGCTCGCGATGCGCGTGTGCTCGAGGACGCGGCCGAGGACGAGCGCGCGCTCGGTCGTCGCGTAGCCTCGGTAGCCGACGACGTGGTAGGCCCCCGTCTTGCCGAGTGCGCGATCGTAGGCGCGCTTCGCGTCTCCCGCGAGCTCCGCGACGAGCGCGCTCAAGTCACGCCAGCTCGGCATCGATTATAAGATGCTCAACGCACGGCACCCAGGCCGCCGCTGTCGCGATGCGGCATACCGGTGACCACGCAACCGGCGTAGCCGAGGACGCGGTCACCGGTCTTGAGCCGCGAAGGCGTCGGCCTCCAGCCGCGCGCGAGGCGGCGATCGAGCAGCTCGCGAGCCGACGGCTCGTGATTCCACACGGCGACCGCCGTGATCGCACCAACTCACGTTGCGTCGAACACGAGGACGAGCCACTCCGTCCACGGCACGATTACGTCGTGCGTGTACTCGTCCTGCGTGACGATCTCGGTCGCTATGCGTGGCGGATCCTGCGCGCGCAGCCACTCGAGCACGGGGCCAAGGGTGCGCAGATCACGCAGGGCGAGCTTAAAGCGCGCCAGATCGCGACGGGAGATGTCGCCGACTGCTTCGACGCCGACGTGTCGGATCATCACACTGCCTAACGAAGGAAGCGCGCTGCGAGCTGGGCGAGGCGATCATCCCCCTCCCGCACGGCGCGTTCGAGAATCCTGCGCACGTGGCTATGCAGCCGCCGCTCGCCCCAGTAATATCCGGTTGCTTCCTCGGCGCTCTGGGTTTCGCCTTCGCGCGCGGCCTCGAGAAGAGTTTCCGCCGCGGCCCCGTCATAGCCGGGATCGTCGCGCGACGGAAGCGCGTAACGACGCTTCGGGCCGCCAGCGCCGGCGTCCTCGTTCACGAAGGCACGACTCATATCCCAGTATTAGCTCGTTTTCGTGAGAGTGCAACGGCGGTGGTTGGTGGGTGGTAGTTGGTCATTGGTAGACAAGGAATGTCCCGCGAGCGTAGCTCGCGGGACTCCGAATTCACCAATCACCAATCACCAACCACCAATCCCACCAACTACGAACCACCAACGATGGCGCTCACAATCGAGCTCCAACGCGGCGGCGGCAGTGCGTCCGTCCGACCCGTGAAGTAGCGCCTTGCGGCCTCGTCGGGCGTGAGCAGCTCGACACTGTTGAAACCAACCGCGCGCAGCTTCTCGGATAATTGGTCCGGATCGAAATACGTTCGCCACGGCTCTCCGACCGACGCCGCCATCTCCGCAAGGCGCGCCGTGACGTCATCGACAGCGCCGTCAGAGCTCACCCGGGCGAAGGTGAACACGATCTCGCTTCCGGGCGCGTAGCTCGCGACGTCGCCGAGCACCGACATGACCGCGTTCTCCGTGAGATACATCGTGACGCCGAGCCACGAGAAGAAAGTCGGTTGCTGCACATCCACGTCATAACGAGTGAGCCCATCACGCAGCGACTCGGACTCGAAGTCGATGGCGCCGAAGGCGACGTTGTCGGGAACGAAGACCTGGGCGAGCGAGAGACGTTCGCGCTTCTCGCGCTGCATCGGTGCGCGGTCGATCTCGACGATGCGAAGGTTGCGCGCCCACGCCGGCTGTCGGTAAGCGAAGGTATCGAGGCCGGCGCCGAGGATGACGTACTGCGTCACGCCACGGGCGATCGCTTGCGCCAGGCGGTCCTCCGCGTACCGGCTGCGCATCACGACGTGGGCGCGGAGCGCGAGCGCGCCGGGCGTCTGATAGCGCTCGCGGTCCTCGCGGATCGTGTCCAGCGTCTCGATCCCCAAGAGGCGAAGGATGACCGGGTCGTCGAGGACGCGAGGCTCGGCGTCGACGAGCTGATGCGCCGCGCGGAGTGCCGCGACGCCGATGGCTGTACGACTGGACTTGCGCATCGGAGATTCGATGTGTCGAACAGGTATGAAACGGGGACGGCGCCGCTACCTGCGGGCTGAGCTTCGCCGTAATTTCGTCCGTCCCTGCCGGTGACTTCCAGTGGACACAGACTCTTTCGCCGAACAGCTCCAGGACGCCCTCGCCTCCGCCTACACGATCCAGCGTGAGTTGACCGGTGGGGGGATGAGTCGCGTGTTCGTCGCTACCGAGCGCGCGCTGGGTAGAGCCGTCGTCGTCAAAGTCCTGAAGCCGGAGCTGGGCGCAGGCGTGAATCGCGAGCGCTTTCGTCGGGAGATCATGCTCGCGGCTCAACTCCAGCACCCACACATCGTTCCCGTGCTGAGCGCAGGTGAGCACGGGGATCTGCTGTGGTACACGATGCCCTTCGTCGAAGGCGTCTCGCTCCGCGATTCGCTCATCCACGTGGGCAAGTTCTCGGCGCGTACCGTCACGCGCGTCCTGCATGACGTGCTGGACGCGTTGGCATATGCGCACCGGCGGGGCGTGATCCATCGCGACATCAAGCCTGGGAATATCCTTCACCACGGATCGCATTCACTGGTGACGGATTTCGGCGTCGCGAAGGCGTTGTCGGCATCGATGCCCCACTCGGGGACGACCTCGGTCGGGATCGCGATCGGCACACCGGCGTACATGGCGCCGGAGCAGCTCGCGGCTGATCCGAGCGCAGATCACCGCATGGACCTGTATGCGGTGGGATTGCTGGCCTACGAGCTGTTGACCGGTGTGCAGCCGTTCAGCGAGCGCTCACCCCAGGCGACGATGGCGGCGCAGCTCACGCGGATGCCGACGCCGCTCGAGGAGGCGTGTCCCGGCGTGCCACCCGTGCTGGCGTCACTCGTTATGCGGCTGCTCGCGAAGCATCCCGACGACCGCCCGGCGACGGCCGCGGCAGCGCTCGCGGACTTGGAGGCGTTCGCGACGCCAGTCTCGACGGGCTCGTCGACGGCGGATCCACCGGTTGCCCAGGCGAGCGGCGCAACGAACGTCAGGTCGGCCGCGCCGCGATCGAGACATCTCGCGATTATCGTCGCGGGCGCAGCAGCGCTCGTCGTCGTTGCAACGGCGGTGGTATTGGCTCGCGGTGCGCGCGGCTCCGCGTCGCTGGCGCCGAATAAGCCGCCTGCGGATTCGGCGGCAGCAAATCACGCGAACGTCTCCGTACCCACTTCCGCGTTGACGCACGACGACTCGTTGCGGATTGCCGAGGCAGTGCGAGCGCTGATGGCGAAGGCGCGGCTCAATGCGGCGCCGCCTAACGCCGCTGGCCTCGACTCGCTGCGGCGGACGCTCGTCCGCGCGTACACGGACTCCGCAATTCGCGAGGCTGGTCAGGGGAAGGGGCAAGCAGGCAGCCAGACAGCGCCTGCCCCGCCAGCGGCAACCCAGGCGCCGCATTTCGCGGGAGGAACGCGGACCAGTTCCCGCGTGACGCCAAAGCCCTCACCGGTGCCGAAGCCCATCTTTGCGCGTCCGCGCCGCGTCGCGATTCTGCCCGTGCGCGACGTGACGCAGCGGCCCGCGGTCGCTCCCACGGCGCGGGCGCTCGAGGATTCGCTGCGGAAGGCGCTCGTCGCCCAGGGCTACACGCCGGCCACGGACGCGGAGCTGGTGCGCTTGATGGCGCAGAACGATCTCGGTGCGCAGCGGCGGATCGCGGACAGCCTCGGCATCGGCGCGATCGCGATGAGCATTCTCTCAATGCGGGCGGACGAGATTGTCGCGCAGTCGATCGTGGTCGACGTGTGGCGCAATTATCCGATGTCGGACCGCGCCGCGACGGACCTCGATAAGCCGCAGGACGCGCTCGGAATCGTGCGTGACGTGTCGCGCGCGCTGGAGCGCGTGAGCTGGCGGTCGCGCGCGGATCCGAAGCGGGTGCTCGTGTTCGACCTCGAGAACCAGACGGGAAGTGATTCGATTGGCGTCCTGGCGCGGCAGCTCTCGGATTCGTTACGCGCAGTGGTCGCGAAGCGGCTTGGCGCCGAGGTGGTGACCGACTCGGGGGCGCGGGCGACGCGGGATATCATGGAACGGCGTGCGGCGGGCGCGCGGTTAGGCGTCGGCGTCCTCGTGGCGGGCGGATTGTATCGCGCTCGAGGTGATTCGGTGTCGGTGCGGCTCTCGACGCGCGATATGTCTGAAGATAAAACGTTCCCGACTTTGGAAGCGCGGTTCGCCCGAGCAGATCTGCTTGCGGGACTCCAGCCGCTCGTCGATCGGCTCCTGCAAGATTTGAATCAGGTAAACTGGGGGCCGAAGCAGGTCTCTCGATAGTTGAACGGCGGTGGCTCGAAACCGTTATCCGGATCCTCTCATGAAGATCGTTCATGTCATGTTCGCTGTTGCGGCTCTATCGGCCAACACGGCCCTTTCGCAGCAGCAGCAATCGTCTGCCTTCAGCGTTGGTAGCGCGACGGCGCAGCGCGGTACGACTGCGACGGGAGTGATCGCCGTGCCCGCGGGCTCCGACTCGGCGCTCGACATTCCCGTCGCCGTGATTCATGGCGCCCGACCGGGACCGGTCGTCGCGTTCGTTGCCGGGAGCCACGGTACCGAGTACAGCTCGATCGTCGCGATGCAGCGACTGATTCCGCGCATTGATGCAGCGAAGCTCGCCGGCACGGTAATTGTGGTGCCGATCATCAACATCGCGTCGTGGACGCAGATGACACCGCACGTGAATCCCATCGATCGCAAAGGGATGAACAGCTCGTATCCGGGCGACGCGAGCGGGACGCAGACGCAACGCGCGTTGGCGTTGATGACGAGCCAGGTCGTCGCGCCGGCGGATGTCGTCGTCGACCTGCATGGCGGTGATCTCGACGAGAACCTCCGCCCGTACAGCTACTGGTTCCGCGGGGGCAAGACGGCGCAGGACTCGGCCGGTCTCAAGCTCATCATGGCATTCGGACTCGATCACGTGATCGTCACCGACGTGGATCCGTCGGCGCCTAACGCGGGGCGGTCGTTATCCGGGCAAGCGCTGGTGCGGGGCAAGACGGTGCTCGTCGCCGAAGCCGGACGAAGCGGCGTCGTCGCGCCGGGTGACATTAGCGCCCTCGTTGAGGGTTCGCTCAACGTGCTCGCGGCGCTGAAGATGATCGATCGCCGCTACACGCCCGTCAGGCGGCCGGTGTGGCTGGATGGCGCCGGCGCCCGCCTCGCGGCGGAGAGCGCGGGCGTGTTCATCGCCTCGGTGGATCGCGACACGCGGGTGAAGAAGGGCCAGCTGCTGGGCTACACGACCGATTTTCTCGGCCGGAAGACAGGTGAGGTGCGCTCACCGATCGACGGCCTGGTGACGTTCATTCGAGGCGTGCCATCGATGTGGGCGCACGCCACTCTCGTAAACATTCTCCCGGTGCTCGAGCGCCCTGCCCCGTGGAAAGCTCCTACGCCTCGCTGATTTGTTTTGTCATCCTGAGCGAAGCGAAGGATCTAGCGTCCTTGGTCTAGGGGTTTTTGCGAGACGTTCTATCAATCGGCGCTGGACGTGCAACTCTCAAGGCCGGCTTCGTCTTGAGGATTGTCAGGGCTTCCTGCACCGCGCGCTCGAGCTGCGGATCGTGCCCCTTGATGACATCAGCGGGCGTGTATTCGACGTCGACGTCCGGCGGGACACCCTCGTTCTCGATCGCCCACTTCCCCTGCAGATCATAGAATGCTAAACCCGGCGCGGTGATGCCGCCGCCGTCGATCGTTTGCGGAACGCCTAACGTGCCAACGAGCCCGCCCCAGGTGCGCGTGCCGATGAGCGGGCCGATCTGCCGCTGGTGGAACATGTACGGCAGCGCGTCACCGCCCGAGCCGGCCGATTCGTTGATCAGCATCACCTTCGGACCGTAGATGCCGGCAATCGGCGTCGTGGATACCTTGCCCTCGCGCGTCGCGAAATAGCCCATCGGTTTGCGCTCGAGCTCATTGACGATATAGTCCGCGACCATGCCGCCGTGGTTGTAGCGCTCGTCGATCACCGCCCCTTCCTTCTCCTGCTGCGCATAGAAGTAACGCGTGAACGACGTGTACCCGCCGCCTGCGGTGTTCGGTAGCCATACGTAGGCCAGCCGTCCACCGGAGAGCTGATCGACCTTGCGGCGATTCGCCTCGACCCAGGCACGCGTGCGCAGGCCTTCCTCGCTCGCCACCGGCACGACCGTCACGACGCGCGAGTCGTCACCCGTCGGCGACTTCCCGACGCGAATCTCGGTTTGATGGCCTGCCGTTCCTAGGAACACGCTGTAGAGGTTCGTCGGCGGCGTGAGCGGACGCCCATTCACCTCGAGGATGTAATCGCCCTCGGCCACGCGAATGCCCGGCGCGCTGAGGGGCGCGCGCAGATCCGGATTCCAGTTCTCGCCGCTGTAAATGTGCGTGATGCGATACCGCCCGTTCTCGATCGCGAAGTCGGCGCCTAACAAGCCCACCGACTCCGGCTGTTCCTCGGGCTCATCGCCGGGACCGCTCAGGTACGAGTGGCCAACGGTGAGCTCGCCGCCGGTGAGCGCGATGATGTAGCCAAGGTCCGAGCGATGGCCGACGAACGGCAGAAATGGAGCGTACTTGTCGTACACTGCCTGCCAGTTCGCGCCATGCATCTTCGCGTCGTAGAAGTAATCGCGCTGGGTGCGCCACGTTTCCTTGAAGATCTCCGGCCACTCGGCTCGCGGATCGACCAGCATCTCGAGCTGGCCGACGTTGATTGCGCCCTCGCCAACTTTCGCGGGCTTATCGGCGGCGACGATACCCCAGCGGCTTTCCGGCGCACCGCGCGCCGCTTGATAGAGCAGCTTCTTTCGGTCGCCGGAGAGCGTGTAGGAGCGAATGCCTTCGAGGATTGGCGTCGCCGAGCGCTCCTTGATCTGGTAGCGCTCCAATCGCGCCGCGCCGCCAGCGTTAGGCATGGCGTCCATGTAAAGGAAACTGCCGGCCGTGGCCGCGCTCAGATCACTGTAGTCACCGGCGGGGACACCGATCGGGAGAATCCGTTGCGCGATGCCGTCGAGATCGATGCGAACCTGTGACGCGGTCGTGTCGGCGCGCGGCTTGGACGCGAGCGCGACGACGGCTGCCGCCGCGGCGATGGGCTCGTCGCCCGCCTCGGGGAGTAGCGGTGATGGCTCGCTCGCCGAGAGCACCGCGAGATAGATCGAGCGTCTTGCCGGCCGATCGAGCGAGCTCATTTCCAGCCAGCTCGTTCGTGGACCGTAGTCGGTGCTGGCGAGGAAGTAGAGGTACTTCCCGCCGGCGTCGAACGCCGGCGACACGACATCCGACATGCCGTCGGTGATCTGATGCGGCTTCCCTTCCTCGAGCGAGTAGAGGAACACTGCTCGCATGTGGCTGTCGATATTTCGTGAATACGCAACCCAGCGCGAATCGGGCGACCACGCCATATCGATATCGCGCGTCGGGTCGAAGTACGTATCGCTGTCGATCTTCGTCGCACGGCCGCTCGCGACGTCGAGCGTCCACAGCGTCAGGTGATTGTCCTCGAGGAGGAGGTGCTTGCCGTCGGGCGACCAGGTTGGCGACGAGTAGTAGCCGTTCCCCGGCAGCGTCACGACGCGCGGCTTCGCGAGGCCCAGCTGATCGCCGATCATGAGCTGATACTCACCACTCGCGTCGGACAGCCAGGCGACCTGCGATCCATCAGGTGACCACACCGGACTGTGCTCGTGCGCACCGGTCGTTCGGGTGAGATTTCGGTAATCGCCTTGCGTCGCGGGAACCGTAAAGACGTCGCCGCGTGCCTCGAAGGCGGCGCGAACTCCCGTCGGCGATAGCGACGCGCTCCGAATCATGCTCGCGACGTGCTTCATCTGCGGCCGCGCCCAGGGCAGGTCGCCTTTGACGTCGATCTCGAGCTTTCGCGATTGACCGGTCTTCACGTCGAACAGGTGGACGTAGCCCGCCTGCTCATAGACGATCGCATCGGGGCCGGCCGACGCGTTTTGAATGTCGTAATCGTCGTGGTGCGTGAGCTGCTCGGTCTTTTTGCTATCGAGGTTGTACGCAAACAGGTTCGCGGTGTAGTTGCGATCGGAGACGAAGTAGACGGTGTTGCCGATCCACATCGGATCGCTGTCGTTGCTATTCGCGCGCGGGAGCTTCTCGACCGAGTAGTCGGCGAGACTGATGATCCAGATCGGATGCGTGCGGCCGCCGCGATAGTGCCGCCATTCGCTCGCCTCGTACCATTCGGGGATGAACTGCGTCCCGATCTCCTCGTACGCGAAGCGCTTGCCGTCTGGCGAATAGGTGCCCGAGTAGGCGCGCGGCATCGGTAGCACCTCGGGAAGTCCGCCATCGATCGAGATGCTCCACAGCCGGTAATACGATTGCTGCGGCGCGCTCGTCCGCTCGGAGGCGAAGAGCACGTGCTTGCTGTCGGCCGTCCAGCCGCGCGCACGATCGACGCCGGGATGATACGTTAGGCGCTTCGGGTCGCCACCGGCGGCAGGGATGACATAGACGTCGGTGTTGCCGCCGCTCGTGCCGCTGTAGGCGATGAGCGATCCGTCGGGCGAGAACTGCGGATCGGTCTCCACGCCGGGCGTGGCGGTGAGACGACGCGCCGAGCCGCCGTTACGGCCCACCACCCAGAGGTCGCCGGCGTACTCGAAGGCGACGAGGTCTTTGCTGACGGCGGGGTGACGAAGGAGGCGAGTGCCTTGAGCGCTCAGAGGCGCCGCCGTCGCAAGGACGGCAGCGATAGCAAGCAATAATCGGGCGGACATGGTCTACGATGAAAAGGCTGAAACGTGATTGAGTAGTCGATCAGTCCAGAAGCAGTGCGCCACGGCGACGCGAACGATTACGGATGACTGATGCTCGGATTGTTGTTCCGCTCGACGTCGGGAAGCGGGAAGCAGAGTTGAATGCCGGTGTCGAGGCCGTAGGCGCCGCCCTTCGAGAAGGGCGTTCCTTTCACCGGTGTCGCTTGCAGGTTGTAGCGAATGAGGTCGCCGAGACGCTGACTCTCGAGGAACAGCTCGCGACGGCGCTCCTCGATGATCTGCGCCTGAACCTCCGCCTGTGTGCCGCCCGCATATGGCGGAATGTTCGCCTTCGTGTGCAGCAGATTGATCGCTGCCACCGCGGACGCGTTGCCTGCAGGCGTGCCCGTCGCGTTATCGGCTTCGGCCTTGATCAACTGCGCCTCGGCCGAACGGGCAATCGAAATCGGCGCTCCGATATTTCCATACTTCGTCTGCTGGAAGACTTCGGTGGCCTGGTCCTGACCCTTAATGCCGGCATCGACGACTTTGACGCGCGGGTCGGGGACGCCCTGCCACGTCAGATTGCGGAAGCTCGGATCGACCGACGAGTAGAAGCCGCGGTACATCTGCGTCCAGACGAGATTCTCGCGCCGCGTGACGGCGCTGGAGTAGCTGGCAGTCAGGGCAAAGCTGTCCGGCACCGTCGCCGCCTCGGCTCCGGCTGCCGCTACCTGCCCGAGGTCGAGCAGGGCTCGCGCGCGTCCGATGTGCGCAGCGTTGAGCATTGTCGTATTGTTGGCCCCCGTCGCCGCGGTGATGGCGGTCGCGAATCGCTTGAGCGCCTCGCTATCCACCTGTGCGCGCGAGAGCTCCGGACCCTGATCGATTGCGGCGCTGCACATCCCTTCGCCGAGGAGCACGAGGCTGTAGCCGGCGTACGTCGCGGCCGTCGCAATGAGGCTCTGACGGTTGGCCACCTGCGCATCCGTCCAGCCCTGGAGTAGCTTGAGCGCATGATCGCCCTGGAAGCGCGCGACCGATAGCGGCGTATAGAGGCCCGGCGTCTGCGTGCTGTTGCACGAGCCGGTCGAATATGGAATCGAGCCGGAGAAGATCGTGCGTCGATCGTAGTCCCAGCCGGCCTGTGCGAGCTGGGAATCGATGAGCTCATCGCCGACGAGTCCGCCGGCGATGATGTATTGAACGAAGGAGCACTCGAAGTCACCGATCGCGCCGTTCACGAGCAGTTGCGCATAGACGGGATTATCGAGAGTGGCGGCATCGACGCGGCTCGGCGCTTCCTGGTTGAGGATGCGGCTCGCATCAGTGCAGGCAACGGTGGTGGCAGCCGCAAGCAGCGTCAGGCTCACGACGCGCGCCAGACCGCGCATTTCACGTTTGTGAATCGAGATCATATGAGAGGTCTCCGCTCGGCGGTCGTGTCGGCTCAGAAAGTCACTGTGATTGTGGTGAGGAACTGCGCGAGCGTCGGCGTAACCGCCTGATCGAACGCGATGTTCTGTGTTCCCAGGCTCGACCGGGACTCGGGGTCCAGACCGGTGTAGGGCGTCCAGGTGTGGAGGTTCCGGCCCGCGATCGTTAAGCCGACCGAGCTCGCGTTGATGCGCCGCGCCCAATCGGCCGGCCCCGTGAACGTCGCCGAGACCTCGCGAAGCCGCCAGAAGCTCCCGTTCTCCATGTACGCGTCCGTGACCGTGAGCGAGCCACCGTTCTGATAGGTATAGAGCAACTTCGGATCGATCTTGTCCGGGTTCACGTTTCCGAAACACAAGCCGAATCCCGAGCAGCGGTTGAAGGTGTCGGCGTTGAAGACCTTGTTGCCCTTTCGGAAATCGGCGAGGGCGTGGAGCTTCAGATGCTGGCCGATCGACAGCTCGCTGTTGAGCGAACCGCTGACCTTTGGCGTGATCGTGCCGAAGTAGAGCATCGGCGCCGTGGCGCAGGACACATCCGGACCACCTGGATGGTTGCCGCCCGTGCCGCCGTCGCACATCGCATTGGTCGCCTTCTTCGTCGTCGGATCGTAGGTCGCGCTCCGGACGATCTTCGTGAAGAACGCGCCGATCGGGAAGCCTTGCTCGTTGCGGTGGAATGGCAGCAGGATGGTGAAGAACGGCAACCCGCCCATGTTGTCAATGTGGTCGGTCGACGTGGCGATGTTCGCGCCGATGTCCCACGACAGATCGCGACGTGAAACCGCGTTCGCGTTCACGCCAAGCTCGAACCCGTGGTTGCTGATGCGACCGATGTTGACCGGTTCCGCACCCGTATAACCACTCGACGGGGCGATCGAGCGCTGGAGGATCGCGTCCTCGGTGCGCTTGTCGAAGTACGTGAAGTCGACCCCGACGCGCTTCATGATCGACGCCTCGAAGCCAGCCTCGAGCTCCGCCCCACGCTCGGGCTTGAGGTCCCGGTTGCCAGGGAATTGCGGGGTGACGATCGGCTTATCGGCTGGGCCGGTCGTCGGCGCGTACGTCGTCAGCGCGGCGAATGAAGGAGGCTGCTGGCCGGAGAGGCCATACGCCGAGCGCAGGCGGAGCTGGTCCATCCAGCTGAAGCGCCAGAAACTTTCGTCGCTCACGACCCACGAGGCGCTGATCTTCGGATACGTCACGAGATGGACGTCCTTTCCAAACGCGCTGTTATTGTCGACGCGGACAGCGCCGGTCAGGAACATGCGATCGCGCCAGGCGAGCTGCTGCTGAACGAAGGAGCCCAGGGTGGTGTTGGTGTTGAAGTCCTGGGTGCCCGTGCGAATCGCCGCCGCGGCGGCTGTCGTCAGGCCGGGTGCCGGGAACTGCGACGCGGTGATCGACGTCGAGTCGACGCGTTTGCGATAGAGCTGTCCGCCGACCGACGAGGTCGATACGAGACTCGAGCTCAGGTTGAACGTCGCCGTGCCACTATAGTCGAGCGTCGCGTACGCGATGTTCCGGACGTCCTGGTTGATCGCGCCTAACGACGCGACCGGCCCGAAGAACTGGACGTACTGCGGCGGCAGGTAGTTGTTGAGCGCCTGGTCATCTTCGCTCGTCTGATCGAGGCCGACGGTGACGCGCTGCGTGAACCAACGGGTCGGACGATTATTGAGCTGAATGCTCGTCGTGAAGCGGTCGATGTTCTGTGTGTTGCGTACGTAGGCGTCGATGGCGTCCGGCGGCGCGATGAAGAAGCCGCGCGTCGGTCCGGACGCCGCGAGCGGATTGCCGTACTGCCCGTCGAAGAATCGGCCGAGCCCGTAGTCGGAGCCGAGCAGATCCGTGCCCTTGATGAGATGGATGCTCGCTTGAATGTCGTACTTCTCGCTCGGCGCGATCGCGAGGTTCGCGTGGCCGGTGTAGCGACCGACGCGGTTGTTCGGCTCGATGCCGCTGTCGTGATCGTACGTCGAGGACAGATAGTAGTTGAGCGCACGCTCACCGCCGCGGACGTTGAGCTCGTACGTCTGCATGTGTCCCGTCTGGAAGAGCGGCGTACCATGCGCCGCTTCGGACGTCACCGGGTTCCAGGTGAGGACGTTGCCACTCACCGGATCCCGCGCGTAGTTCGTGGCCATGCGATCAGCGGCGTTCATGAACCATTGGTTGCCTTGCCGCACGTACGCGCTGAAGTGCGGAGCACCGCCACCGCCCTTCTTGGTAATGATCTGTACGACGCCGTTCGAGGCTTCCGTGCCGTAGAGCGTGCCCGCCGCCGGACCCTTGATGATCTCGATCGACTCGATGTCCTCCGGCGCGATGTCGTCGAGACGCGACACGACGTTGCCGCCCTGCACGCGCGGCCCGGTGCCGACTTCGTTCGACACGCGCACGCCGTCGACGTAGATCAAGGGCTGCTGCGAGAGCGATAACGTCGAGCGGCCGCGAATGTTGAGTACCGTGCCCGCGCCAGCGCGGCCGGTACCGCCGGTCACGACGACGCCCGGCGCGCGGCCATTGATCAGGGCACCGAGATCCCCGACCGCCGACGCTTGCAGCTGATCCGCGGCGGCGATCGTCGACACCGCATTGCCGACGGAGCGCTTCTCGACCGCGCCGGCGGTTCCCGTCACCACGAGTGCATTCAATTCGATCGGGGCTTCCGTCAAGAGAATGCGCAACCCTTCCGTGCCGACCGTGGCACGCTGCGTGACCGGTCGGTATCCGACGCGCCGGATCTCGAGCGTCACGTCACCAGCGGACAGTCCCGTCAACCGGAAATGCCCATTCACATCGGTCAGCGTTAGGCGACCCGTTCCCTGCGCCGCGATTTGCGCGCTGGCGACGGGTGCCTCCGTGCCGGTAGCAAGGACGGTCCCGGCGATGGTGCCGGCGCCAGCCTGGGCGCGAAGGCGCGCGGTTGGCGACAACGAGAGCAGGGCGAGCACACAGACGGTCGGCAGCCAACGGTACAGAACGAGTCGCATAGCGCACTCCGGAGTGCGGGACGTGGGCGGAGTCGAGGGGAGAACGGCGCGGAGGGGGTGAAGCGCGCCGCGAATATGGTGGTATACCAACTCGGCCGCAATGCTGGCCGGTCACACGAGAGGCTATCGAAGGTGCCAGAGCCCGCGTTCGCCGTGTTGCGCGATGACCGCAGACAGTCGTTGGGAGGCGTTGCGCCAGTTGGTCTCGACCGCTACCTGGGCTGCCGAGGGATTACCTGATGCGATCCCACGAATGATCACCTCGTGCTCCTTCACCGAGGTTGGGAGCTCATCGAGCAGCGCATTGACGTACAATCTTGTATATCGCTCACTCTGCGGCTTGATCGCGCGATGCAACGCAAGCAGGCGCGGCCCGACGACGCCTTCGACATAGGCGCGGTGGAACTCGAGGTCGAGCACGAACGCGCGCGCATGTCCCCCTCGCGCGCGAGACGCCACCGCGAGCTGCCGATTGATCTCGCGCATCGTGCGCACGAGCGTCTTGCGCACGTCCGGCGCCAGCGACGCCGCTTCGCGCGCCGCCAGCCCCTCGAGGTGACCGACGATGAGTAACACCTCACGTCCATCGCTTTGGGTGAGGGGCGTCACAATCAGCCGTTGATCGCGGCCGATGCCTGACGAGGCGACGAAGCCCTCCTGCTGCAGTCGATGCAACGCGCTTCGAACCGGCGTTCGGCTCAATCCCAGTCGTTGCACGACGGCCCGCTCGGCAATCCGCGCCCCGGGCGGGAGCTGGCCCGTGACGATCAGCGCCCGAAGCTCCTGATAGACACGCGAGACGTTGTCGTCTCGCTCGGGTGCGAGCGCAAGTCGCGCCGCGCCGTTCGGAGACTGAGCGGCTCCATTGCCGTTGGAGCCGCGCGTTTTCAGGGAGCGCGCAACCTTGCGCGCCGAAGCGGTGGGGGGCACGGCTGCCAACCTAGGAATTGATGTGTCCTGGCGCAAGGCTCCAGGGGACGATATGGACTGGGCGTTACGGCAGCGCCGTCAGCGTCAGCGTCACGGACCCCGACTTCGGTTGAAAACTCGCTAACTCCGAATTCGACCAGACCGTGTAGGCGCCAGTGCAGTCGGGAGTTCGGTAGGCTCGCATCTCTGTCCCCGGCGTCAGGCGATAGTAGCCCGTCTGCGTGAAGCCGTCCGTCGTCGGCGTCGCGGATGGGACCTGCGACGCGCAAGAGGCCGTCGTCCCGTCGAAAACGCCGATCGACGCCGGGACGTTCATGCGATTGAACACCGAGGCAGTGATATACGTCTGATCCTGGATGACGTTCGTGATCTCGAGGACGCCATTGATCGCCGGGACCGAGACGTTCACTTCTCCGATCTGATCCGGTATCGCCTCGCCGTGCGAATCCGCCGGCTTCGCCGAGATCCAGGTCACGTGAGCTTTTGACGAAAGGCTCAATCCCTGCGTGCGGCCGCTGCTGAGGATGGCGTAGGGCGATCCATCCACGAGAATCGTGATCGGCGCGAGGAGGTCGTTGGTGGCCAGGAATCGGACCGTGAACTCGGTCGGTAGCATCGTGTCGCTCCCACCTGCACACGAAAAGAGCGGCACTACGATCAGTAGTGTCGCGATAGGCCGGAAACCGGCTGGTCGTTGTCTGCCAGCCCTGAGCGCAGTCACGTGGTCCTCGGTACGGATGTATCCGCCTGCGCGACGCAATGTTCCGGCCATGTCGCGTTCGCTTGCCAAAATACCACCCGGCGGATGGACTCGCCAGACACGACATGGGTGGCGACACAGGCGAGCATCTCACATCGCCCGTCGCTCCCTGCCGTCGTTAGGCACCCGTCAGCACGCAATTTGCCCCACTCGGACTCGACATGAAGTGGAGGCGTCATGCCCGAAAAAGAAACGATCCGACGCGCGCAGGCGGACAAGCGCGCTGGTAAGGCACCGTCGTCGCAGGCTGGCGAGTTCGTGCGCGAGGAGATGCACCATGTGCGCGAGGGCAAGCACGGCGCGCGATCGACGAAACAGGCGATCGCAATCGGCCTGTCCAAGGCCCGTCGCGCCGGCGTCAAGCTCTCGCCGCCCAAGAAGGGCACGTCCTCGGCACGCACGCGTCGTCAGGCAAAACGCGACGTCGCAAAGGGACGCTCCGGCACCAAACGCTCGCCCTCGCGCAAGCGGTCGACAGCCGTTAGGCACGCGCTGAAGCGCGAAGGCCATAGCGCCGCGTCGCGTCGCTCGCTCTCGCGGCAGGCCCACGCCAGCGCGCGCCGACGCTCAGCCGCTCAGCGTTCGGCAGCCGCGAAGAAGGCTGTGCGCACCAAGGGCGCGCGCGCGCGTTCCGCGGCCGCGCGCAAGGCCGCACGCACGCGCACCCGTCACCGGGCGCGCTGAGACGTCCTTCGCGTTGCGGTGCCTTTCGTGCTGCGCGCGCCTTCGTCACGACCGAAGGCGCGTCGCAGCTCGCCCTTTGCCTGCTGCAGCACGCGACGCTGGCTCGCGCTCAGATTTCCGCCCGCGCGATTGATGTAGAACGTCAGCATCGACATCGCCGAGCGATACGGCTCGCTCTTGCGACGATGGCTGTGCTCGGCGGAGCGCTTGAGCGAACGTGCAATCCGGCGCGGGTCCTTCCAGGTGAACACGCTCCGGTCGAGATCGAGCGCGTTGCTGTGCTTGGTGACGTACCCCGACCAGCGCTTCTTCGCCGCCGTCATCGGGCCTCCTCGTCGCGACGTGCGGACCCCCGTGCCGCATTGATGCGGCTCCCGAACGTCGATGGCGCGCCGACCTCGGGCACATCGTCATGCCTAACGTCACGCCCGACCGCGCCCTCGCCCATGAGTCCCGCCCAGAATCCGTGACGCACCTTGAGCTCGTTGTTCACGTCGTCGACCCCGACGACGTCCTCGGCAATGAACTCCGCGATCCGCTTCTGATGTCGGTCTTCCGTTGTCCCCACGAGCGTAACGACGCCGTTCGCGACGCGGACTTCGATGTCCGACGCGTCCACGTCGGGATGCATCATCAGCCGATCGCTGATCTCCTCGTGAATGCGCTCGTCGGTGCGTCGGTAGCCCTTTGGGCCAACGCCGACATACGGTCCACGACGCGGCGGCTGATTGCGGACCCAGTGCGGTGGATAGTCGCGCGCATAATCCCACCAAGCCTCGGCGGCGCGCACGTCTTCCGCCCCATAGTCGTAGTCGCGACGAAGACGGTCGGAGTCGGGTTCGCGCGGCTTGTCGTGTCTGTGCGGCATGAGGTCACTCCCAGCTGAGAACGATTCAGTTGGGAAGTGTTTCAACTAGTGTTCCATCGGGCTGCATAACGGATGGAGTCGCCAGTCCCCTATTCGACGATCTCCGAATCGTGAGCCCGATAAATCGCGTCGTGACGGCCGCGATCCTTTTCGCTCTGCAGCGCCTTGATGAGCGCGTCGAGTTTTGGCGTCAGAATGATGAGATAACGCGCATCGATCGCCTCGTACGTATGCGCGACTCCGGCCGGGACAAACATCGTTCCGCCGGCGTCGACGTCCACACTTCGATCGGCAAAACGGAACCTGAGTTTGCCTTCGAGGACATGCCACGCTTCGTCGTCGGCGAGATGCACGTGCATGATCGCCGGGCCGCTGCCGCGCCATTCGTGAATGCAGAATGAATTGCCGGTCGCCGAGAATCGCTCGTTGCTCGAGCTCGCAGTCATCGTGGATTGTGGCATCGGGTCAGCTTGATTAGTGGTTTGCGACAGGCGTCGTCCTAATCCTCGTCGTTTTCACTCGGGGCGGCGCTGTCCGACTCGAATTGCTTCAGCTCCTTCGGCGTGAGGATGCGCGTCGCTACCCAGTGACCGAAGGTGTCCGGTGTCGGCGCGTTCATCGGCACGTCGCCGTGCAGCACACGCTCGGCGAAATCGCGGACGAGTGCCGCTTTCCCGATGTGCCAGAGAGCGATCGCCGTCGCTCGGACGTGAAGGGTCTCCCGATCTGAGCCGCCATCGCGGAGAATTCCATTCAGGTACGCCGCGACGTGCACCTCCGTCGAGCCGGCGTCGACCATGCCAAGGATGGTGTTGGCATGGTCGTCGAGCCAGGGTTCGTGGTCAGGCGTGTGGCGGTCGAAGAAGAAGGCGAGCACGCGGCGAAGCGTTGGCAATGCCGGCTCGCCTCGGTCCACCCAGTTGCCCGCCTTTTTCGAAATGATCGTTGGCTTCATGGAATTACCTGCCAGACGGTGTCACCGCGATTCTCTGTCGCGAGATCGACGCCAATCTAGGCGCGCGCTATCTTCGGCACATGTCCGCCGTCTCGATGCACCGCCTCTCGCCTGCCCTCTCGCGGTTCGTGAGCGGGCTGCATTACTTCGAGGCCGACGACGATTCACCACCTGAACTCGAACGCATCCTCCCCGGCGGCAATGTCCACCTCATGGTAAATCTCCATGAGGACGAGTTTCGAATTTACGAAGGTGCGGACTATAGCGAAGTCCGGCGCTCGGGCGGAGCCGTCCTCGAGGGAGCGGCGTCGCGCGCACGCGTCATCGACACCGGCCTGCAGCGGAACCTGATCTGTGTCGACTTCAGCCTCGGCGGCGCCGCGGCCTTTTTCAATTTGCCGGTGAGCGAAGCTCAGGACAGTCTCGTCGACCTCGATCAGCTCTGGGGTCGAGACGGCGCGCTCGTACGCGAGCGATTGCTCGAGGCGCGGACGCCAGATTCGAAACTCCTCCTTCTGCACGACCTGCTCGTAGAACATCTCGCGGCTCGCGATGCGCCCGATCGAGCCGTCCGATCCGCCGCGTCGCTCCTCGAGCAGGGAGTCTCGATCGCCGACGCAGCATCCCGCGTCGGCCTCCTTTCAAAGACACTCAATCGGCGCTTTCAAGCGCTGATCGGTCTGACTCCGAAACGCTTCGCGCGCGTGCGCCGCTTGCAGCGCGTGCTTGGCTCACTCGGCGCGCTCCACGAGGTCGACTGGGTCGAGACCGCTATCGCTCACGGGTTCGCTGACCAGGCGCATCTCATCCACGATTTCCACGATCTCACGGGCCTGACGCCAACCGCGTACCGCTCACGGTCGCCCGAATCGCAGAACCACGTGCCCGTTCATTCGGCGTGACCTTTTTCTACAAGACGCACACTTCGGATCGTGCTATCGTGAACAACGTCTTCTTTTCGAGAGCGTGTTGATGCCTCCGTCGAAAACCAATGGCAAGGTGTGCTATATCGAGATCCCGTCACTCGATATCGACCGATCGGTGAAGTTCTATCAAGCGGTCTTTGGGTGGGATGTGAGAACGCGCGGTGATGGCAAGCGCGCCTTCGACGATTCCGTCGGCGGTGTGAGCGGCGCGTGGGTGAAAGGTCGGCCGGCGATGCGTGAGGTCGGATTGCTCGTGTACATCATGGTCGACAGCGTAGCCTCCACGGTCGAGACGGTGATCGAGAATGGTGGCGAGATCGTGCAGCCAGTCGGCGCCGACGCGCCGGAGATCACGGCGCGGTTTCGTGATCCCGGCGGGAACATCATCGGCTTGTATCAGGAGCCCTCGCGCTGACCGGTTAACCGCGCTGCGGCTCGTTGCCACGCGCACGAACGACGCGCTCCCAGATCGGCTCGGGAAGAACTGGCCAGACGTTGCTCAGACAGATGCGAAAGCGCCGATCGGCCGCGGCACGCTCTTCGACACGCTCGATAATCGCGTTGCCGTGCTGCCTGAGCATGTCCTCGAGAATGCCAGCGCCGATTGCGCAGAGCGCATGCTCGGAAGCCATTTCGATCAGCGCGAGAACAAGTGGCCAGGCCGCCTCATAACCCTCTTTCTCGTGCACGCGGTTGAGCTCTTCCCATGCCCAGAAGTTTTGATGATACCTAAGCCATCCCTCTGCTTGTGCGCGCAGCATCTCGGGATCGAGCGACGGGACGTCCTCGGCCGCGAGCGGGTGAGGATCCCATGACATCATCGTCGCGAGGTCCGGAAGCTCTTCGTGGAGCGCTGACATGTGCGGCTTCATCGATCCGATCGCAGCACCGGCGGCAGCGCTGAGTCTCCGCCACAACGAGTCAGGAATTGCGAACACCGGGTCCGGATGGACCTCGCGACTTCGACACGAATGCTCTGTCTCATGGTGTTATCGCGGATCGAGCCACGCGGGCCGGCCGCGCCTCGGACGCTGACTGACCTGCACAAGCACTCGCTCGAGGAACGGCCGCGGCTCGGCCAGGCGATTGCAAAAGAACTCAACGTACGCCAGACGTCTCTCGCCGAGAGCAGAGTCGCGACCATCACCAAGTAGCGGCTCGAGAAACTCGTCAGGCACCTGCGCCACCGCCCGCTCGATGACCTCACGTGGCACGAGCCCCGCAAACGCGGCATCCCACGCGGCCAGATCCGGGACACGGGACTCCAGCAGATGCGGCTCGCGCACCGTATATGGTCGACGCGACGCGGCGGGATCGATATCCGGCAACGAGTACTGAAATGCTAACGCGGCGCCGTGGTCGATCAGCCAGAGCGCGTCGCGCCACCACAGGAGGTTGGTATTTCGCGCGGTACGGTCCGGATTTGACGACAAGCCGTCGAGCCATAGGATCTTTGCCGCTTCCTCGACCGTCACCATTTCCACATCGCCGGCGGCGGCAAAGTTCCGCGCGTCGTCCAGATACGCGAAGCCCAGGTTGAGACCCTCGCTTGCCCGCAGCAGGTCGGCAAGCTCGTCGTTCTTGTCGACCGAGTCGATGTCCGCGCCGAGCCTAACGAGCGACCGCGCGGGGACGCGCAGACCAAGCGCTTCCGCAAGCTCCGCCACGATCACCTCGGCGACGAGCGCCCCCGTGCCCTGTGCCGCCCCACGAAGCTTGGTGAAGAGCAGTCCGTCCTCGGTCTCGACGAGCACTGGCCACGAGCTGCCCCGTTTGTCCGCCGAGAGAACGCGACGCGCAGCGAGTATCCGCATGACCAAAGATAGGACGCCGGCGCCACACCGAGCAGCGCGAGAGCAACTCGCTCGACGCGCCGCATTAAGTAATCGTTGTGCACTGCCCCGTGGCTGCACCCTTGCATGAATTCACGCGACTCGCAACTTCTGTGTAAACCGTATCGCCCCGTCCCACCAACGGCGGTGATCATGAGTACCTGGAACACTGCGGCCGCGGCGGGCACGCCCGCCCCACTACCGCGCGGGCGCCCTGTGCGTTCGCGTCTCTCCAGCGTCCCATACCTCTCCGTGATCGTGCCGGTATGGAATGGGGCGGAGCAGCTTTCGCGCACACTCTACGCGCTGCACCAACTGCTCACCAACGAGCCCTATCCGACGGAGCTGATCGTCGTCGATGACTGCAGCGGTCCGGAGGCCGTGCACGCCATCGAGTCGTTCCGAGACGCTGTACGCCGAGACGACGCGACAGTTCGCGTCGTCCGCAATAACGACAACCGAGGAAAGGGATATTCCGTCAAGCGCGGGATGCTCGCAGCCACGGGCGAGCTGCGCGTCTTCATCGATGCCGATCTCGCGTATCCGGCGGGGGAAATCGACGCCATCGTCGACGCGCTCGAGAAAGGCAATGACGTCGCCGTCGCCTGTCGGCTGCTGCCCGGCTCGCGATACGTCATGAGCCCGGCCTTCTTTCCATACCTCTTCACGCGGCATCTCATGAGCCGCGCGTACAACACCTTCGTGCGCCGCGTGCTCGTGGACTCGGTGGTCGACAGCCAGGCCGGGCTCAAAGGATTCACGCGCGAGGCGGCGGAGTTGATCTTTCCACGCCTGACGATTCATCGGTTTGGCTTCGACGTCGAGTGCCTCTACATCGCGCAGCGCCACGGCCAACGGCTGGCGCAGGTGCCGGTGACCTTCCGGTACGACGACGAGCCGTCCACGGTTCGGTTCATGCGCGACGGTTCACGAATGGTGACCGACCTCGCGCGCATTCTCGTGAACGCCCGACGTGGCCGCTACGACTGAGATAAGGTCGCTCATCGTGAACGCGGATGACTTCGGTCTGTCCGAGGGCATCAATCGCGGCATCATCGAAGCATTCACCGCGGGCGCGCTCAGTTCGACGTCCGTGATGGTCGGCATGCCCGCCTTCGACGACGCCGTTCACCTCGCACACAGTGTATCGTCGTTAGGTGTCGGACTCCATTTCACGCTCACGGCCGGCCGACCGCTTACCCGCGCGACGAGCCTCGTCGATCGCGCGACGGGCGAGTTTCTTCGTGGGCCCGCGCTCGTCAGGCTCGCGCTTGCGGGTCGCATCCAAACCCAGGAGGTGGCCGACGAGTGCGCCGCACAGATTGCCGTCGCGCGGAAAGCGGGCCTTCGCCTTACGCATCTCGACGGCCACCATCACGTCCACCTCCTTCCGGGAGTCCGCGCCGCGGTCCGCCGCGTCGTCGAGGCGGAGCGCATCCCCGCTGTGCGACGGCCCATGGAGAGAATCTTCGGCGTGACCGCGTGGTTCCGGCGCCTGCCCGAACGTGTGCTCATCGCAATGCTCGCCCGCTACGTCGATCGGAAACGATGGCATGTCGCGACCACTGACTACTTCGTTGGCTCAGTTCTACTCGGCGCATCCAACTTTCACGCGATCTTGCTTCGTGTGCTCGATTCGCTCCGGGTCGGCACGACGGAGCTCATGGTCCATCCGGGCTACGTATCAGGCCCATTGCCGGGCGACGACAGCTATACCTCGCAGCGCGAGATCGAGCTGCACGCGCTCACCTCACCAGACGTCATCCAGCGACTTCACTCCGGCGCCATCCGCCTCGTGAACTATGGCGACATCGGAGATGCACGGTGACCGAGAGACGGTTGAAGTGGTTGATGCTCGCGCTCTGGATTGTCGTAACGATCGCAGCGAGCGTCTCGCCCATTCTCCGGCACGAGAACAACTTTGAAATCTTCCGTTCCGCGTCGACGCGTTTCGCCGCCGGACAGGATCTGTACGCGGCGAGTCGTCAGCACTTCGATCTGTTCAAGTACACGCCCACCGCGGCGCTTCTCTTCGCACCGTTTGCCGCGCTGCCGTTCGCCTTCGGAGTGCTAGTGTGGAATGCCGTGAACGCGGCGACGCTCTACCAGGCGCTTGGCCGGCTTCTCTCGTCGCGGGATGCGATGATCGCTGGCGCGATCGTTCTCCCCGAGATGTTCGGCTCGCTCCAGAGTGCACAGTCGAACGTGCTCATCGCGGGTCTCATCATTCTCACGTTCACGGAGCTCGAGCGCCGACACGACCTGCGTGCCGCGCTAGCGGTTTGTGCCGGCACGATCATCAAGATCTTTCCACTCGCTGCCGCCTCGTTTGCACTCTTCTGTGACAAGCGACGACGATTCGCGATGTGGTGCGCCGCCATCGGCGCCGCAATTCTTCTCGCGCCGATCGCGTTTCACGGACCGAGCTGGATGCTGCATCAGTACGACGACTGGATCCTTGTGCAGCGCGTCGACTCCGGCGATCCAGGCTTCTCGTTCATGGCGCTCATGCGCCTCTGGCTCGGTGTAGACTGGCCTTCCTGGCCACAGCAGCTCGCCGGCGCTCTCGCTCTCGTCGCGCCGATCATTTTTCTCAACGAGTGCCGTGCCGATCACACATGGCGCCTCCGCTACGTCGCATCGTTGCTGATCTTCTGCGTCATCTTCAACCACCAATCGGAAGGTCCGAGCTTCGTCATCGCGCTTGCCGGTATTGGCATCTGGTTCGCGCTGGCTCGCCGTACATGGCCCGAGTGGCTGGCGCTCGTTTTCGTGCTCGTCTTCACCGTGCTCGCAAGCAGCAGTCTCATGCCTCGTCCGATTCGCGCCAAGTTGTTCGACGTTCGCTTCAAGACAGTCCCTGTGCTCGTCGTCTGGATCATTCTGCAAGTCAAGCTCTGGGCGACCCAGTGCTCAGTGTCTCACTCGATACATGCTGTACACGCAACCGCCGTCGATCACTCGTGACGTGACGAGCTCGAGTCCAACGCGGTGCGATGGATCGAGAAACATCGGTACGCCGGCGCCGAGCAGCACCGGATGCACATTCATCCCGACTTCATCGACGACATTCGCCTCGAACAGCGAGCGAGCGAAGTCCCCGCCGCCCATGAGGCAAATATCCTTCCCGGCGCGCTGCTTGAGGTCGCGCACGAATGCACCGGCGTCTCCGCGGACGACCTCCGCGCCCTTGGCGTCGAGTGAGTTGAGCGTTCGCGAAAAGACGTAGGTCCCGATCTTCGACAGACCGCCCATGCCGCCGCCCATCCTCACGGCCTGGTCCCAGGTTTTCCGTCCCATGAGAATCGCGTCGACCGACTTCCAGTAATCGCGCATGATCTCGTTCACGTCGCGGCTCGATTGCAGCCAGTCGATCTCGCCGTTGTTGCCGGCGATGAATCCGTCGAGGCTGCACGCCGCCCCGTAGGTCACCCTCCGCATCGGAACCTCCTGTGCCGAGGACGTCACGATACTAAATTGCCATTTAGGAACGATTCTATATGACCATTTAGAAACTGTCAAGGAACGGGTGCCCCGTCCTCGCAAAGCCAGTGACGACGACGTCTTCGCGGCCACTGCCCGCGCCATGACGCGTTTCGGACCCGGTGAGCTCACCCTGGCCGAGATCGCCGCGGAGGCGGGCCTAACGGCGGGCGCGCTCGTCCAGCGCTTCGGTTCCAAGCGCGAGCTGCTCCTGAAGCTTTCCGCCGCCGCCGTCGACGGGAACGCGGCGTTCATTCGCGGCCTTCGCGAGAAGCATCGCTCGCCGCTCGCCGTGCTCCGTGCGTACGCCGAATGTCTCGCCGACCTCGCCGCGTCGCCGGCGGCGCTGGCACGGAATCTCGCCTATCTCCAGATCGATCTCACCGATCCGGACTTTCGGAGGCATCTCCTGGCGCAGGCGAAAGCGACGCGCGTTGCGATTGCCGAATTGCTCATCGAGGCGGTCGCGGAGGGCGAGATCACGCGACTCGCCGATCCACGCGGGCTTGCGCGAGTGATCGAGACGATGCTCAGCGGCTCGCTGTTGACCTGGGCCATTTACCGAGAGGGCAGCGCCGCTCGCTGGCTGCGCGACGACGTCGACGCCGTGCTCGCGCCGCACATCGCGAAGAAGCGTCGTCGTTAGGCTCGACGAGTCGATGTAGCGAGTTCTTCGCGGAATTGCGGAGAGGCCGCTGACACGGATATTGAGAGCACGCCCCTGACTGCTACTGTGGAAGTGTCATCAAACCACAGGTCACAGCCAGGAGCGGCCCTCATGAAAAGGACAGTGAAGAATGTCGGGCTGGATGTGCATCAAGCTACAGTCAT
>DASXKV010000007.1 GCA_036496605.1 Gemmatimonadaceae bacterium
GCGCATAGCGCGACGAGCGCGAGCGCGACGGCCGAAAGCGCCAGCACCGCCGGATCGGCACCCGTCATCTGAAAGAGCATCGCCTGCGCCGCTTTGCCGACGGCGAGCGCGCCGCCGAGGCCCACGAGGGCTCCGACGAGCGTCATGATCGCAACCTGACCCAACACCATGCCACGAACGCGGTCGGGCGTGGCTCCAAGCGCCATGCGGAGGCCGATCTCCCGCGTGCGCTGTGCCACGGTATAGGCGAGGACGCCGTAGAGACCGATCGCCGCGAGCAGCGTCGCAAGAAGCGCGAAAGCCGCCGAGAGCGTCGTGATCAAGCGATCGAGATACGTGTTGTTGCGGACCTGCTCGGGAAGCGTTTCGAGCGCCTCGATAGGGAGACTCGAATCCAGCCGCTTCACGACGGCTGTGATCGCCGACGCGGCCTGTGAGAGATTGTCGGAGGTCCGCACGTAGACGTGCATGGCGCCAGGCGCCTGGTCCTGCCGATACGGCACGAAGAATTGCGGCGGCACCGTCTGTTTCACTTCGCTGTATTTCGCATCCTCGACGACTCCGACGATCGTCGTGTCGAGGTTGCTGCGGTAGCCTTGTCCCGGCGCCCATCCCATCAACTTGCCGACCGCGTCGTTCCCCAGGCCGAACTTCTTGGCGAACGTCTGGTTGACGAGAGCGACCGGGGCGGAAGTCACCGTATCGGCATCGCTGAACTCGCGTCCGGCGATGAGCGCGATGCCGAGCGCGGAGAAGTAGCCCGGGCCGACTCTGTTGTAGCGGGAGTTGCTGTCGGTATCTGGTCCGGCCTCGAACCCTTGAACGGCGACCCCTCTTCCGCGGTTGGTCCCGGCCAGAATCGGCACGTTCGAGACCGTCACGGCCGTCACACCCGGCGCTGCCCGGAGCTCGTCTTCGAGGTGCTGGAAGAACAGTCGCGTGCGATCGGACGAGTAGCCGTTCAGGTCTGGCGACAGGCCGAACGTCACCAGGTGATCGACCTTGAACCCGAGATCCACTCGACTGACGTTCAGCAAGCTCTTCACAAAGAAGCCCGACGACGCGAGCAGCGTCGTGGCGAGCGCGATCTGCGACGTGGCGAGCACCAGCCTGGCGCGCGCGGCGCCTTTCGCGCCGGACGGCTGGCCAGCCTGGTTCTTGAGCGTCGAGACGAGATCCGGCCGCGTGCTGTGGAGCGCCGGGAAGAGCCCGAAGAGCAGACCCGTCGCGAACGTCAGGCCGATGCCGAACAGGATCACTGTGCCGCTCATGCTGAATGTGATCGTGTGTTGCAATTCGGGCGGCAGCAGCGAGATGACGAGCCTGAGCGTCCACTGTGCGACGACCAGGCCGGCGATACCGCCGAGGGCCGCGAGCAGTAACGATTCGGTGAGGAGCTGCCCAATCAAGCGCGCCCGGCTCGCGCCGATCGAAAGCCGGATAGCCATCTCTCCGGCGCGCGCCGTCGATCGCGCGAGCAGCAGGTTCGCGATGTTGGCGCAGGCGATGAGCAGCACGAACG
>DASXKV010000008.1 GCA_036496605.1 Gemmatimonadaceae bacterium
CTGGGCTCCATGCGCGTCACCGAGCAGATCGATGCGCTCAACACCCTCGGCACCGATCCAATCAAGAAGCTCGTGACGCCCCGCGTCCTCGCGGCGCTGATCATGCTTCCGATTCTCACGATCATCAACGACTTGATCGGAATCATCGGCGGCAATATCATCGCGAAATTCATCGTCGATATCCCGAGCTCACTCTATTGGCGTACGGTCTGGGAACAGATCGCTTCGGACGGTTTCCTGTTGCGGTATATCCCAAATGATTTCGTGCAGGGGCTCTCCAAGCCTCTGGTCTTCGGCGGCATAATTTCGATTACTGCCTGCTATTTCGGTCTCGGTACTACTGGCGGCACCGAAGGCGTCGGCCAGAGTACGACGCGCACCGTCGTCACGTCGAGCATCCTGATTCTCATCGTCGACTATTTCCTCACGCAGTTGCTGCTTTCCGTGCTCGCGACCTCATGAACGACCGAGACGAGAGCCGCGGCTCTACGGAAGTCGACGATGCGCCGGCCGCGCCCGAGCGACGGGAGACGGATCGCAAGAGTCAGGCGGTCCGCCGCGCAATTCGCTCCGAGCTCGAGAGCGATGCGGATGCGGGCGGCCAGCGAGAAGAGCGCACCGTCGCGCTCGAATCGGTCGTCGAGGTGAGCCATGTCTACCTGTCGTTCGACGTGCCGATTCTCGAGGACGTCAGCTTCACCGCGCACGAAGGCGAAACCGTCGCCATCGTCGGCGAATCGGGGACGGGGAAGTCCACCATCCTCAAGCTGCTGCTTCGGCTGCTCGTGCCGGATCGCGGAATGGTCTGCATCGACGATGAGGACATCACGGATCTCTCCTTCGAGGACGCGCTCAAGGTGCGTCAGAAGATGGGGATGGTCTTCCAAGGGGCTGCGCTCTTCGACTCGATGACGGTCTTCGAGAACGTCGCCTATCCGCTGCGCGAGCACACGAAGATGAGTGAAGACGAAATCGAGGAGCGTGTGCGCGAGAAGCTCCAATTCGTCGATCTCGACGCCGATCGCGTCATGGACCAGATGCCCGCCGAGCTCTCGGGCGGAATGAAGAAGCGCGTCGGCATCGCCCGCGGGATGGCGAACAATCCGAAGATCATGCTGTACGACGAGCCCACCTCCGGTCTCGATCCGCTCACGACGGGCACGATCACGCGCCTGATCAAGAAGCTGCAGAAAGAATTGAACGTCACGAGCATCGTCGTGACGCACGACATGCGCTCCGTCTCGAGAATGGCGACGAAAGTCGCTCTCCTCCACGATCGACACATCGCCTTCTTCGGTGATCCCGAAGAGATGGTCGCGAGCGAAGACCCCTACATCCGAGAGTTCCTCGGAGGCTAGCTCTCCATGAAGCGTTCCTCCTTCATCACGTGGGATCAACTGCGCGTCGGTCTAGTCATCGTCGCCGCGCTCGGCATTCTCACCCTGGCCATCTACAAACTCGGTCAGGCAGCGAATCTGTTCGCGAAGCGGTACGACCTCATCGCGTTCTTGAAGGAGGCGAACGGATTGCGCGTGGGCGGCACCGTGACGCTTGCCGGCCAGACGGTCGGCACTGTCAAAGCCGTCGATTTTCTGCCAGTTGACGCGGACACGTCGCGCAATCTCAAGATCACTGTCGCCATCGATCAGAGTCTCAAGGATCAGATCCGGCGCGATTCAAAAGCGCAGATCCGCACGATGGGTCTCCTCGGTGACAAAATTTTCGATATCACACCCGGAACTCCTCGCGCGGCCGTGCTGCAGGCCGGAGACACGATCGCGGTGGCACCCGCGCTCGATTACGAGCAGGTGCTCGCGCAGGCTGCCGGCGCCGTGGGCGACGTCGTCGCGCTCACGAAGGACATGCGTCAGCTCACCGGCGGCATCGTTCGCGGCGAGGGCACGCTCGGGCAGCTCATCACGAATCGCCAGCTCTACGATCAGTTCACCAGCACGCTCGCGCGCACGAACACGATGATGGCGCGGTTGCAGAATCCGAATGGAACGGTCGGCCGCCTGCTCGACGATCCCACGCTCTACACGAAGCTCACGGGCATGATCGCGTCGACCGATTCGCTGCTCCGCTCCGTGAACTCGGCCCAGGGCACGTTAGGCAGGATGATTCGCGACACGGTGCTCTATGGCAATCTTCTCAACATGAGCCGCGGCGCCGACTCGCTGATGCGCATGATCACCAACGGCAAAGGCACCGCCTCGAAGCTGCTCACCGACCAGACGCTGTACGACCAGTTGAACAAGCTCGTGACGGACCTCAACGCAGTGCTCGCCGACGTGCGGCGCGATCCGACGCGATATATGAAGGGCGCGATACAGGTAAGGTTGTTCTGACAATACCTCCTTCTCAGCCTTGTCAGCCTTGCCGCCTTGTCAGCCTCCGTGCGCGGCGAGAGCGGGACCGGGGTCGCTCCAGGGCGCTATGACGATACTGCCATTATTTCTGCGCCGTTAGGCATGATCGGTACGATGGCAGTATCGCCATAGCTGCCCCTCCGGACCCCGCTCGCGCTCTCGCCCCTGCCACCTGTCAGGGCAACCAGAGCATCCTGGCGCCGCGCTCCGACGCGCGCCCTAAGAGGAACCAATGGCAGTGTTATCATAGTGCCCCGGAGCGACCCCGCTGCTGCTATCGCGCGCACCGAACGCCATGGCGCCGCGGAGCCGCGCCGCTCCTGCTATGGAGTTTCCTTTTCCACCAGCAACCAGTCACCAATAGCGAACTACCCTAATTATCTTTCCCCCGTGGCAGCCGCGCCGATTTTCTCGCCGTACCCGATGAAGTCGATCGAGCTTGACGTCGTCGTCACGCGGGGTGCTGTCGTTGAATCCCGGCACCGCCTGCACGCCGCCGTGGTCGACGACAGCGGCGCCTTGATTGCTGCCGCGCGCGACCCCTCCTATGTGACCGCGTGGCGCTCGTGCGCCAAGCCATTCCAGGTGATGCCGTTCCTCGAGTCCGGCGGATTCGACAAGCTCGGATGGGGAGACGACCAGCTCGCCCTCTCCTGCGCGTCACACGGCGGTGAACCGGAGCACGTCGTCCTCGCCGAGGCGATGCTCAGCGATATCGGGATGGAGGAAGGCGATCTGGCGTGCGGGCCGCACGAGCCGCTCTCCACGCGCGGCGTTCGCGCATTGCGCGACGTAGGCGCTCGGCCCACGCGCCTCCATAACAACTGCTCGGGCAAGCACGCGGCCATGCTCGCGCGCGCTCACACGGCGGGATGGCCGACGTACGGCTACGAGCGCGAAGAGCATCCCGTTCAGCGCTGCTGTCTCGAGGCAATATCGAAGTGGGCCGGCTTGCCTCAGTCTGCCATCGGCCGCGCCGTCGACGGGTGTGGTGCGGTGGTGTTCTCGCTCCCGCTCGAGAACATGGCGCGAGCGTATGCGAATCTCGCCCGGGCGGCTCGTGACGACGACGAGGTCTCGGGACGCATCGTCCACGCAATGCAGACCCGACCCTTCCTGATCGGCGGCACCGATCGCTTCGATTCGATCTTGATCGAGGAGACGGAAGGCGCGGTGATCTCGAAGATCGGCGCCGAGGGAGTGCACTCGATTGCGGTGCCGGCGAGAGGGCTGGGCATCGCGGTCAAGGTGGAGGACGGTGCGCAGCGAGCGCAGTTCGCCGGCGTCGTGCGGGTTCTCCAGTACTTCGACGTGCTGCCGAGCCGACTGCCGCCGCGCCTCGATGAGTTCCTCCACCGCCCGATTCGCAACACGCGCGGCGAAGTGGTCGGGGAGCTTCGCGTCGAGCACTAGTCTCTCGACGCGGTCGCTCCGGCCTCGCGTGAGAAAGCTTCGGCAATCGGTGATTGGATGACGAGCGTCGCCCGCGCGGGAGCGATCTTGGGTGCCCTGGACGACGCAACTCGGCGTCTCGTCCGCTTGGCCGCGATCATCGCCGCAGGGACTGAACAGCAGATTCGCAGCGAGATGACGGACTCACTCGATGCAACACCGGCCGCTTGGATCGAGGAGCTCATTCTGCAGAGCTACTTGTTCTGCGGTTTCCCGAGGTCGCTCAACGCGATGCGGGAGTGGCGACGCCTAACGGGCCGCCCGCCCGTGACGGAAGCCACAGGTGACGGACCCGACGAGTGGCGCCGGCGTGGTGAGGCGACTTGCCGCCTCGTATATGGCGCGATGTACGATCGTTTGCGTGTGAACATCCGCACGCTACACCCAGAGCTGGATGAGTGGATGATCGTCGAAGGCTACGGTAAGGTGCTCTCGCGGGATGGGCTCGACCTGCCGCGACGCGAGCTCTGCATCGTCGCTGCGTGCGCCGCGTCGCGGCAGGAGCGGCAGTTGCACTCGCATTTGCATGGGGCGCTCAACGTTGGCGTCGCGCCTTCGGTGCTGACCGCCGCGATCGATGCGCTCGAGGGAGTTGTCACGGAGAATAGCCTTACGAGCGCGCGCCTGCTCTGGCGCCGCGTACAGAGTCAGCTGAGCTAGCACCAACGGCCACCGACGAACCACCCACCAACCACCAACCACCAACAACCAACAACTGCTTGTTCATCGATCGTGTCGTAGTCCGAGTGAAAGCCGGTGACGGCGGCTCCGGAATGGTCTCGTTCCGGCGGGAGAAGTTCGTTCCTATGGGCGGCCCCGACGGCGGCGACGGCGGCCGCGGCGGGGACGTGCGTGTGCGCGCCGACAGCAATCTGAGCACGCTGCTCGACTACACCTACCGCGATCGTTGGGACGCCGAGAACGGCGATCACGGCTCCGGCGCCAACAAGACGGGCGCGTCGGGCAGCGACACCATCCTGCCCGTCCCGACGGGTACGGTGATCCGCGACATGGATTCCGGCGAACGCCTGGGCGAGGTGCTCGCCGATGGTGACGAGGTGCTCGTCGCGAACGGTGGACGCGGAGGGAAGGGGAACGCGTGGTTCGTCACCTCCACGCACCAGTCGCCCCGTGAATACCAGCCGGGCGAAGACGGCGTGCAGCGGACGCTCGAGCTCGAGCTCAAGCTCATCGCCGACGTCGGACTCGTTGGCCAGCCTAACGCCGGGAAGTCGACCTTGCTGTCGGTGATCTCGGCAGCCCGTCCAAAGATCGCCGACTATCCATTCACGACGCTGAGTCCCAACCTCGGCGTCGTGCAGCTGAGCGATGGGCGAACATTCGTCGTCGCCGACATTCCCGGCATTATCGAAGGCGCGCACGAGGGGCGCGGACTGGGTCTCCAGTTTCTGCGACACATCGAGCGGACGCGCCTTCTCGCCTTTCTCATCCCGATCGACGCGATGGATTGGCAGGCCGAGTACGATCAGCTTCGGCGCGAAATCGAGGCGTACTCGCCGGAGCTCGCGCAGAAGCCACACTGCGTCGTGTTCACGAAGATGGATCTCCTCGGCGAGGACGAAGCGCCGCCGATCGAAACTGGGGACGCGTTCGGCGTCTTCACCGTGAGCGCGGCCGCGCGCCGCGGACTGGATACCTTGCTCGGTGCATGGTGGGAGCGGCTGCTGTGGATGAAGAAGGCGACGGTTCGACTGGACGCGCCGCTGCCGCTTCCTTGAGGCCGTGATTGCTCCGCCGGTCGCCATCGCGCGTGGCGACGCCGACTATCCGCCCGCGCTGCTCGATCTGCCGCAGCCGCCGAGTATGATCTGGCGCATCGGCGATCTCGACGTTCTGAATCGTCCGGTGGTGGCGATTGTCGGGACGCGAAAGGCAACGGCATATGGTGAGCGCGTGACGCGGGAGCTCGCCGGAGCCCTCGCGCGCGGTGGAGCATGCGTTCTGAGTGGAATGGCGTTGGGGATCGATGGCGTGGCGCACGTCGCTGCGCTCGATGCCTGCGGAAAGACGGCCGCGGTGCTTGGAACCGGTGCCGACATAGCGTATCCGCCGTCTCATCGAGGGTTGCACGCGCGGATCGGGTCGGAGGGATTGCTCCTTTCCGAATTGCCGCCGGGCGCTCACAGTCACGGCGGATCCTTCCCCAAGCGAAATCGATTGATCGCAGCGCTGGCCCGGCTCACGATCATCGTCGAGGCGCCCGTGAAGAGCGGCGCTCTCTACACAGCCAATGATGCGGCAGCCTTGAATCGCGACGTCGGCGTCGTGCCTGGTCCGATCGATTCACCGAAGTGCGAGGGGAGCAATCTTCTGCTACGCGACGGCGCGCAAGCAATCATGTCGCCGGCGGACGCGCTCGCACTGCTCGGACTGACGCGCCCCGTCCGCACTCTCGTCGAGCTTGACGATCCGGATCAATCGCAGGTGTGGCAAGCTCTCAAGCAAGGTCCCGCGGATCTCGACACGCTCTGCCATCGCGCGTCGTTGCCAGTTCAACGTTGTCTCGCGGCCGTGACGGCGCTGGAGTTGAACGGTTCGATCGAGTGTGCTTTGACGGGGGAGGTCCGGAGGAGATGAGCGAGGCGCGCGTCGAATCCTGCAGAGATTGCGCCTCGTCTCGAGTGAACGAACGCTCGTACCGGGCGAATTGATGGCTGTCCAGATGAAACGAGGGCAGTGCCGATCCAAACGATCGGTGTCCCGAAGAGAATGCAGCTCGTATCGTTTGAATTGATCGGTGTAGAGAAGGGATCGCAGCTCGTATCGATTGAATGGATCGGTGTCGGGAAGGGATCGCAGCTCGTACCGATTGAATGAATCGGTTTCGAGAAAAGAATGCAGCTCGTATCGATTGAATGCATCGGTGTCGAGAAGGAATCGCAGCTCGTCCCGATTGAATGGATCGGTGTCGCGAAGGGATTGCAGCTCGTACCGATTGAATTCATCGGTGCACAGAAGAGAATGCAGCTCGTACCGATTGAATGGATCGGTGTCCAGAAGAGAAGGCAGCTCGTCCCGATCGAAGTGATCGCTGTACAAAAGAGATTGTAACTCGTACCGATCGAAGTGATCGGTGTACCGGGAGCATCAACCGTTGTTCCGGACGAATGAATCGCCGTACACCAAGAGCTGACCGTCGAACAGCACGCATGCAAGGCTGTACAGAAAGCATCTCAGGCTGCACCGCTCGAATGCGAGGCTGTACAGAAAGCATGTGAGGCTATCGAGCGCAGATGCACACGCGTACCGGTTTAGTCGCGCCGCGTTCCGCTCCCATTCACCGCCGTCCAGAGTCCTCCGCTCGCCCTACAGCTGACTTCTCACCCTGCATACCTGGGATTCACGCGATCACAGACGAGATGAACCGATGTCCCGCTCGATGTGATCGCATCACCGGCGAGACTGCTCACTTCGCCGACGACATCGACGACTTCGGCGACGCATCTACAACTCCGGCGACGCAGTTACAACTCCGGCGACGCATCTACAACTCCGCCGACGACAATCGACAACGCCGCCGCCTCCATGTCGATCATCACAGATCAGATCTCACCTTCGCCGACCGCATCGCAACAATCACAGATGCCATGTGACTCGCTGCCGTTCAGATCTCACCTCTCAGCGAAGACTCCTCTTGCCTTACCGACAATTTGATCACTCTGCCGCTCAGTGTCCGACCGCCTCCGGTGAGATGAACCAAACCCCCGTCGAGATCCTCACGTCGCCACACCTCACCTCCATCACCCTCGGCCACCACGACAGAGGCGCAGGTGGCCGCTTTCATTGCCCGCCAAGATGAATCAACGCAGAGAACACGATGCAGCCTCGACACGTCAGATGTTCACGGCGGTCTCCGCGTCTAAGCAGTTCCAGCCGTCAAGCGGCGCGCGCAACGCGCCCGCCCTATCTTTCCGTGTGCACCCTCGACACGTCTACATCCACGTTCCGTTCTGCGCGCGCCGCTGCGTGTACTGCGATTTCGCGATCGCCGTACGCCGAGACGTGCCGGTGGACGATTACGTCTCGGCGGTCGAGCGGGAGCTGAGCATTCGTTTCCCCGAGAAAGGCGCCTGGCCGGTCGAGACACTCTACTTCGGCGGCGGAACGCCCTCTCGGCTTGGCGGTGAAGGAGTCGCACAGCTGCTGGAGGCGGTGCAGCGCCGCATCAGCATCGAGCCGGGCGCCGAGGTCACCCTCGAGGCGAATCCGGAGGATGTGTCGCTCGATGCGGCAAATGCCTGGCGTTCAGCCGGCATCAATCGGCTCTCGCTTGGCGCTCAGTCCTTCGATGACGCCGTCCTGCGCTGGATGCATCGGACCCACGACTCGCGCGCCATCGCCGCTGCAGTCGAGCGGGCGCGCGCCTCTGGGATCGACGACTTCTCGCTGGATCTGATCTTCGCGCTACCTCACGAAATCGAGCGCGATTGGGAGAGCGACGTCGCCGCCGCGCTCGACCTCGAGCCCACGCACTTGTCGCTCTACGGCCTCACGACCGAGCCCGCCACGCCGCTCGGCAGATGGCGGGACCGAGGCATCGTAACGGAGGCTCGCGAGGAGAGTTATGAGCGCGAATACCTTTATGCGGATGAAGCGTTACGGTCGGCCGGCTTCGAGCATTACGAGGTCTCGAACTTTGGCTTGCCCGGCCGGCGCGCGAGGCACAACTCGACGTATTGGCGTGGACGCGCGTACGCTGGTTTTGGTCCCGGGGCGCATGAGTTCGATGGGGCCACGCGTCGCTGGAACGCAGATGCTTATGTCGAGTGGGCTCGTCGGCTCGCGAGCGGCGCCGATCCGATTGAAGGGAGTGAACTTCTGGACGAGGACAGCCGCGACGCAGAGCGCATTTATCTGGGGTTGCGCACCTCCGATGGGCTGCGTCTCTCCGGTGCGGAACTTGTTCGTGCGAAGGAGTGGATCGAGGCGGGGTGGGGTAAGATCATTGATGGCAGTCGGCTCAGGCTGACACCGTTGGGCTGGCTGCGCCTCGATAGCATCGCCGCCGACTTGACACTGGTTCGAAGTCGTTCCTAGGTTTGCACTTATGCCACCGCAAGAGCTGTCCAGACGCGAACGAAGGATCCTCGAGGCGGTCATCCTCAGTTATGTGGAGACCGCCGAGCCTGCCGGCTCGCGCACATTGTCGCGTCGGTTCGGGCTCGGCGTGTCGCCGGCGACGATTCGTAACACCATGTCGGATCTGGAGGAGAAGGGCTTCCTCTTCCATCCGCATACGTCCGCCGGCCGTGTTCCGACGAACAAGGCCTACCGCGTGTACGTCGATCAACTGTTGGCGATGCCGTCGCTCCTCACGCAGGAGCCCGAGCGTCTGGCGGAGACGATCAGCGCCGGCGGCGCGCTTGGGGTTTCGGCGATCGAAGCGGTGCTTCGCCGCGCGGCGCAGACCCTCGGCGTTCTGACGCAGGAGCTTGGCGTTGCGCTGGGGCCTCGTCTCGCGACGTCGGTGTTGCGGCGTCTCGAGCTCGTCCGGATCAGCAATGAGCGTTTGCTCATGGTGCTGACGCTGGATGGCGGCGTCATGCGCACCGTGTTCGTCGAAGTCGCCGGCGAGATCGCCGAGACGGCAGTCGCCCAGGTGACGGCCGTGCTCAACGAGCGACTTGCAGGGTTGACCCTCGATCAGATCCGCCGATCGCTCGCGCTTCGGCTCCGCGACGTGTCCGCCGGGCCGGACGGGCACGAGCTGTTGAATATCTTCGTACAGGAAGCAGAACACCTTTTCGACGCGGCCGTGCCCACTGAGGCGGAGAGCGTGTTGCTGGGTCAGCCGTCCGTTCTCGCTGAACAGCCGGAGTTTTCGGCGGCGGATCGGTTGCGACGCCTGCTCGCGCTCACCGAGCGACCGGACGCGTTGGCCGAAGCGATCCGCAAGCGCACCGCTCCGGGCGTCTCGATCACGATCGGGACGGAGCACGACGACCCGCGGCTCGATGAATTCACCGTCGTCACCGCCGAATACAATGTCGGTAGCCTAACGGGCGTGATCGGCGTCATCGGGCCAACGCGCATGCCGTACGAAAAGGTCATCTCTCTCGTCAGCCACACATCGCGGCTGCTCAACGATCTACTTCAACAATAGCCGTTTCGAAGACGCCGCATGGCTGACTTCTATTCGACACTCGGCGTGCCACGAGGCGCGGCCGACGACGATATCAAAAAGGCGTATCGCAAGCTCGCGATGCAGTATCACCCCGATAAGAACAACGGGGCGAAGGACGCCGAGGAAAAGTTCAAGGAGATCACCGAAGCGTACGACGTGCTCCGCGATCCGCAGAAGCGCGCCGCGTACGATCGCTACGGCGAGGCCGGGCTTCGTGGCGGCGGTGGCTTCCATCACGTCGATCTCTCCGAGGCGCTCGGCATTTTCATGCGCGACTTCGGCGCGTTCGCCGGCCTCGACGAGATGTTTGGACTCGGCGGACGATCCGGCGGGAGCGTTCGCTCCGGTGCGGACGTGAAGGTGACGCTTTCGCTCACGCTGGCCGAGGTCGCGACGGGAGTTGAGAAAAGGATAAACGCAAAGCTGCTCGAGCCGTGCGACAAGTGTGGCGGCAGCGGCGCGGAGCCGGGATCGAAGCCGCAGACGTGCGCGACGTGCAATGGGAGCGGCGAGGTGCGCCGAGCACAGCGCTCGTTCTTCGGGCAATTCGTGACCGTCGCGCCATGTCCGACGTGCCACGGCGAAGGGACGATGGTCCACACACCGTGCAAGCAGTGTCGAGGTGAAGGACGGATCCGCGCCGAGCGCGAGATCTCGATCGACGTGCCGCCGGGCGTCGCGACGGGACAGTACATGACGCTGCGCGGCGTTGGCAACGCGGGTCAGCGCGGCGGTCCGCGTGGCGACATTCACGTCATCTTCGAGGTGGCCGACGATCCACGCTTCGAGCGCGATGGCGAGGAGCTGTACACCGAAGTGCTCGTGACGTACGCGCAGCTCGTCCTCGGTGCGGACCTCGTCGTGCCGACGGTGACCGCGAGCTCGACGCTGAAGGTTCCGCCAGGTACGCAGAGCGGGCAGGTCTTTCACGTGCGGGGACGCGGCCTGCCGCGCGTCAACGCGAGTGGCACCGGCGATCTGCACGTGCGCGTGCAGCTCTGGACGCCGGATCGCCTGACGGATGAGGAGCGTATACTCATCGAGCAGCTGAACGAGGTTCAGAAGAGCGTCCCACTCGATTCGCGCGGCAAGGGCTTCTGGGCAAAGATGAAGGAAGCGTTAGGCGCGTGACCGGCGATCACGGCGGAGATACCATTCCGGGGCACGACACGAACGACCGCTGGCTCTCCGTGCGTGTACGACCGGGCTCGAATCGCGACGCGGTCGTCGCGGCGCTGTTCTCGGTGGGCGCTCAGGGCGTGCAGGAGCTCGGCGATCAACTCGTGACGCTCCTCGCCGACGAGAGCAAGGCGGACATGGTGACGTGCGCGGTGCTCGCGGCGAGTCCCGATGCGCAGGTCGAGACCGAGCCAACCCCTCGCGTCGACTGGACAGAGCGCTGGCGAAACGCGGTGCACGCGCACCGGGTTGGCGCGCTCACGATTGCGCCGCCCTGGTTGGCGCACGCTCACGACGCGGAGCACACCGTGGTGATCGATCCGGGGATGGCCTTCGGCACCGGTGAGCATCCGACGACGCGTGGCGTCATCCGTCTGCTGCAAGGCGTCGTTCGGAATGGCGATCGCGTCGCGGATCTTGGCGCGGGAAGCGCCGTACTCTCGATCGCCGCGGTAAAGCTCGGGGCAGCCCACTCCTTCGCGATCGAGATCGATCACGACGCGATTGGAAACGCCGAAGAGAACATCGCGACCAATGGCGTCGACGATCGCGTGACAATGCTCGAGGGCGATGCGAGAGTGTTGCTGGCCCTGGTCGCACCCGTGAACGTCGTGCTCGCGAACATCATCTCATCGACGCTCATCGTACTCTTGCCAACCATTGCGGACGCGCTCACCGAGGGCGGGCACGCGATTCTGAGCGGCATCCTGCACGAGGAGCGCGCCGAGATGTTGCGCGCCTTCGAAGAGGGTGGTTGGCGTGTGGAGCGCGAGGATCACGAGGGCATCTGGTGGAGCGTCGCGATCGCCCGGCCGTAGCGACGTTCTACGCCGACGCGGCGCTCGAGGCCGGCGCGCACGTCGAGCTCGACGAATCCGCCACTCAGCACGCGAAGGCGAGACGCGTGAACGCGGGCGATCCGATTCACGTCACGAATGGCCGCGGGGCAATTGCTCACGGAACGCTGGAACGCCTGACGAGAGGTTCGGCGCTCGTTTCGCTCGAGACTGTGAACACGGTGCCAATGCCTCCGCGCCTGCGCCTCTTCGTGCCCGTTGCCGATCGCGAACGCATGCTGTGGCTGGCGGAGAAGAGCGCGGAGCTCGCCGTCAGCGAGTGGCAGCCGGTGGCGTTCCATCGATCCGCGAGCGTTTCACCGAAAGGACAGGGCGACGCCTTCATGCGAAAAGCACGCGCACGCATGGTGGGCGCGATCGAGCAGTCCGGTGGCGCGTGGCTTCCCGAGCTCTGCCCCGAGCGTTCGCTCGACGACGCGCTCGTTAGGGCGAACGAAGTGGCTGCTCAGCGATTTCTATTCGAACGTGGTGGCGAATCGCTCGTGACGAAGCGGCCGCAGGCAGCCGATGCGATGATCGGTCCGGAAGGAGGTATCGAGCAAGAGGAGCGAATGCTCATCGTCGACCGCCACGGCTGGCTTCCCGTGTCCCTTGGCGACACTACTTTACGCTTCGAGACCGCAGGTGTGATCGCGGCGGGTTTGCTGCGTGGGCTGATGGCCAACGCGTAGGGCGAACGACGAGGAGGAAACGTGGCCGACAACTGTCTGTTCTGCCGCATCGTCCGCAAGGAGATCCCGGCGAAGATCGTCGCCGAGACCGAGGACTGCGTTGCGTTCCGCGACGTCAATCCCCAGGCGCCGGTGCACATTCTCGTTGTCCCGCGTGTGCACGTGCCATCGGTCAAGGAAGTGACGGACCCGTTACTCGTCGGGAAGCTCACGGATCTGGCAAAAGACCTCGCTCAGCGGGAAGGAGTTGCTGACGACGGGTATCGACTGGTGATCAACACGAATTCCGACGCGGGACAAACGGTATTTCATCTTCACGTTCATCTGCTCGGGGGGAGACACATGACCTGGCCGCCGGGGTGACGTTGCCGCCCGTATCGCTCGAGTTCGATCTCACGCTCGCTTGATGAGTGAGCTCGAGACTCGAGAAGTGAGTGATGAGATCGGGCTTACTCCGTGGGGCGGGCCAGCATCTCACCCACTATCGTCGAGCCCAGCTCCGAGCCACGAGACGGCAGCGACGAGTTTCGAGATTGAGACTTTATTCGTTTTCGGTGGTTTGAAGGACCTTCTTGCGGTACGTGTACGTCATCTTGCGAATCTCGATTGCCTCAGTGCTGAATTTTTCCCATTCGCCGAGCGAAAACAGATCGAGATCGCGAGCCGTGAGAAGATGGCCCTCCGTTTCATTCAATGACTTGATCGTCATATCCAGGAAGCGAGCAAACTCCCTGTTCGTCGCCGCGCCGCAGCCCTCGGCGATCGTGTCGTGAACACTGTCCGCCGCGCCCGTGAGCTGATTCTTCAAGCGTGAGTGCCCCTTGCGCGCGAAATTGCGCGTCTGCTTGTGCAGCGCAATCGCCAAAGCGTGGGCCCGTTGCCAGATTTTGAGTGATTTGAAGTCGCGCATTGTTGACCATACGGGCCGCGACCTCCGAGCCTAACACCAATTCGTCTCGAGCCTCATCCTCTCATCTCGAAGCTGAAGCTGAATCTCGAAACTCGTCGCTGCCCTCTCGTGGCTCGGAGCTGGGCTCGACGATAGTGGGTGAGATGCTGGCCCGCCCCACGGAGTAGGCCCGATCTCATCACTCACTTCTCGAGTCTCGAGCTCACATTCATTGACCGCGATCGAAGGTCCGAGCCACACCGGCCGAGCTCGAGGCTCGAGGGCGAGACGCCAGACGCTCAGCTGATCGCTTGCTTCGCGCTTGACAGCCCGGAACGAGCGACGCAACGTAACTTCCTCGCATCGGTCTGACTGGCCTCCGAATTCGCCGCCGAGGAGGGTCCTCGAGCCGTGTCGGAAATCATCATTCACGACGATGAAAACTTCGAGCGGGCGCTCCGGCGCTTCAAAAAGAAGTGCGAGAAAGCAGGCATCCTTTCGGACCTGCGCAAGCATCGTCATTACGAGAAGCCGAGCGAGCGGCGAAAGCGAAAGATGAACGCAGCGATCAGAAAGAATCGCCGTACCCGCACCGCCTGATGGCGGCACTCTCGGAGCGCCTGCAGCGCGATCTCAACGCAGCTCGCAAAGGTGGTGACAAGGCGCGAACGCTCCTCCTCGGCACGATCATCGCCGATGTGAAGAATCGCGAGATCGAGTTGCGCCGGGATCTCACCGACGACGACGTGATCGAGGTGCTTCGTCGCGGCATCAAGAAGCGACGCGAGTCCGTGGAGATGTACGACAAGGGGAACCGCGCCGATCTTGCCGATAAGGAGCGTGCGGAAGCCGAAGCGCTCGGTGCGTACTTGCCCGCGGCCGTGAGCGAGGACGAGCTGCGCGCCGCGGTGCGCGCCGCGATCGCGGCCGGAGCGAACAACATGGGTGCGGTGATGGGACGTGTGATGCCCCAGTTCAAGGGACGAGCCGAGGGTGGCGAGATCAGCGCCATCGCGAAAGACGAGTTGGGGCGAAAGCCGTGATTGGTGGTTGGTTATTGGTTATTGGTGGTTGGTGGTTGGTGAATAATGAGGTCGGCGAGCTTTGCTCGCTGACCATCCGAATCACGAGCTACCAATCACCAACTACCAACCACCAAATTCACCAACCACCAGCCGCGTGAACTCACACGCCCTACGCGTCATCGAGTTTCATCGCGTGTTGGAGCTCGTTGCCGGCCGTGCGACATCGGAGCTTGGTGCGGGGCTCGTCCGACGACTCGAGCCGCATACGGATCGTGCGCAACTCGACGGCGAGCACGCCCGCGTTGCCGCCGTGCGTTCGATCATATCGGGCGAGCAGCCGTGGCATCCCGAGCCACTCCCCGATCTCCTCGCCTCGCTGTCGCGTCTGCGCGTCGAAGGCGTCGTCTGGAATGGACCCGAGCTGCTTGCCGGGGCGCAACTGCTGCGCTCTTCTCGTCGAACGCGCGAGTCGCTGAGCGACGAACGACGGCCCGCGCTCGCGCGCGCCGTGCTCGCGCCGCTTACCGACCGCCTGATCGGCGTCAAACAGCTCGAGGACGCGATCGACAAAACATTCGAAGACGACGGCTCGGTGCGCGACGACGCCTCGCCGGCGCTGCGCCGCGTTCGGCGCGAGTTGCGCGCGGCGGAAGGCGACCTCGTTAGGCTGCTCGAACGTGTCATCGAGCGTCTCGATGCGCATCACCGCGTCTCCGACATGTCGGTGACCGTGCGCGACGGTCGCTATGTGATTCCCGTGCGACGCGAAGGCCGCGGGACCGTCGGCGGGATCGTTCATGGCGCGTCGGCCACGGGCGCGACGCTCTTCGTCGAGCCGCCGGCCGCTGTCGAATTCGGCAACCGCATTCGCGAGCTCGAGGCCGAAGAGCGCGAAGAGGTCGATCGCATTCTTCGCGAGCTCACCGATGCGCTGCGTCCCCATCGAGACGCGTTGATCGGCGCGACCGAAGCGCTGGCAGCACTCGACGCGCTTTTCGCGCGGGCGCGATTCGCGCTCGAGTTCCGTTGTATGGGCACGGTGCTTGTCGGAGCGAGCGACGGCTTCGTCGTGCGCGACGGCCGTCATCCATTGCTGCTCGCGCAGGGAATCGCTGTCGTTCCATTCGATCTCGAGATGAGCGCGACCGAGCGCACATTGCTCGTGTCCGGTCCCAACACCGGCGGCAAAACCGTGCTCCTCAAGGCGCTCGCGCTGATCTCGGCGATGGCGCAATCCGGAATTCCCGCGCCGGCGGCCGCCGAGAGTCGCATTGCCGTGTACGACGACTTCTTCGCCGATATCGGCGACGAGCAATCGATCGAGGCGAGTCTTTCGACCTTCAGCGCGCACGTGAAGAACCTCTCCGAGATCATGCGTTCGGCGTCGCCAAGCTCCCTCGTCCTCATCGACGAACTCGGCTCCGGCACGGATCCGGTCGAAGGTTCGGCGCTCGGCTGGGCAGTACTGGAGGGCCTCACGCGTCGCGCCACGATGACGATTGCCACGACGCACCTCGGCGCACTGAAGGAGCTGGCGACCGAAGTCGACGGAGTCGTGAACGCGTCGCTGCAGTTCGACGCCGACGCGCTCGCGCCGACCTATCGGCTGATCAAGGGAATTCCGGGGCGATCCTACGGCATCTCGATCGCGCGACGTCTGGAATTACCCGAAGACGTCGTGGCGCGCGCGGAGGAACGTCTTCCGCAACAGGAGCGTGACGTGGCGGCGCTCATCGAACAGCTCGAGCAGCGTGGGGAAGCGCTCACCCTGCGCGAGCAGGAAACCGCGGCGATTCTCGACGATGCCCGCGAGCGAATGGCCGATCTCGCGCGGCGTGAACGGAACGTGCGCGAACGGGAGCGGCGTGCCGAGCGTGAGTCACGTCAGGAAGCTCGACGCTATCTGCTCGATGCGAGGCAGGAGATCGAGCGCACGCTCAAGGAGCTCCGGCGCGTCGAGAGCGAAGCGCTCGACGAGGCAGCACGCGAGGCGCGACAACGCGCGGAGCAGCTCGCGGCTCGTCAGGCGGCCGAGTTGGCGCGGCTGGATCGGGAAGAAGCGAACGTGACACGAAGCGACAGCGCGCGAACGACGCCTGCACGCGGGGCAACGCGCGAGATTGCGACCGGGACCTGGGTCGACGTCGCGACTCTTGGCGGCAAACCCGCCCGCGTCGTCGAGCTTCGCGACGGCAGCGCTGTCGTTGCGGTCGGGGCGATCAAGATGACGGTGCCGCTGGGGTCACTGACGCCGAGCGAATCGCCGCCGGTGGACGTCGCCACGTCGTGGACCGCCGATGTGCCGGATGTGATTGCGCCCACAGAAATAGACGTCCGCGGGATGCGCGTCGACGAGGCCGAAGGAGTAGTCATGCAGGCGCTCGATGCCGCGGTGCGTGCCGATCTGCGTTCACTGCGTATCATTCATGGGAAGGGGACGGGCGCGCTGCGCGAGCGCGTCGCCGAAATGCTCACCAAAGACACCCGCGTGAAGCAATTCCGACTGGGCGCCTGGAACGAAGGGGGCGCCGGCGTCACGGTTGCCGAGCTCTGATGATCCCAGATGAAGTAGTCGATCGCGTGCGAGATGAAGCGGACATCGTCGAGATCATCGGCGAGTTCGTGAAGTTGAAGCGCGTCGGTACGAGCTTTCGCGGGCCGTGCCCCTTTCACCATGGGAAGCACGACAATTTCTCGGTGCTGCCGCGCGGCTCGTTTATGTGCTTCGTCTGCGGCGAGAAGGGAAATGTCTTCACATTCGTTCAGAAGCATCTGGGACTGGATTTCGTCGAAGCGGTGAAGTGGGTCGGCAACAAGATCGGCGTCGAAGTGCGCGAGACGACACGCACGCAGGAGGGGCCGGATCCGCGCGAGCCGCTCTGGGAGCTGAACGCGGCCGCCGCCGAGTTCTTTCGACGCCAGCTGTGGGAAGAGTCGGGCGGCGGAGCCGCGCGCGGCTACCTCGAGGGGCGCGACCTCTCGCGCGAGGACGCGGAGCGCTTCAGCCTCGGCTTCGCGCCGCGCGACGGTACCCTGCTTCACGAGCACTTGCGGACGCTGGGCTTCGAGGACGAACGCCAGCTGGCGGCCGGCATCCTCGTTAGGCGCGATGGCAGCGAGGACGTGCGAGTGCGCTTCCGCCAACGCCTCATGTTCCCGATCTTCGATCTTCGCGATCGGGTGGTCGGATTCGGCGGCCGCGTCATGGGAGAGGGCGAGCCGAAGTATCTCAACTCGGCGGAGTCCGAGGTCTTCGCGAAGCGACGCCTCCTGTATGGACTGAACTGGGCAAAGCAATCCATTCGCCGTACGGAGCGCGCGTTAGTCGTCGAGGGCTACTTCGATCTCATTCGTCTCGTGCTGGCGGGAGTCGACGAGGTCGTCGCGCCGATGGGCACGGCGCTCACGGAAGCACAGGGATCTCTTCTGCGCAAATACACCAGGAACGTGTTCCTCCTCTATGACAGCGACGTCGCCGGACAGAAGGCAACCTTTCGGGCAGGCGATGAGCTGCTTCGCAATGGCGTGAACGTGCGGGTGGTGTCGCTTCCCGAGGGCGAGGACCCCGATTCATTTGTCGCGAGCGAGGGAGTGGAGGGATTGGAGCGAGAAATCGCGCATTCGATCGACATCTTCGATCGGAAGATCCAGATTCTCCAGCGCGGTGGCTGGTTCGCCGACCTCCGTCACAAGCGCCAGGCACTCGACAAGTTGCTTCCTACCATTCGGGCAACCAGCGATCGCATCATGAGGGACTTATATGTCGCTCGCACGAGCGAGGTGGCAGGTGTGTCCCGGGAGCTCTTGGAGCGTGAGCTGGGTGCGCAATCTGCTTTCACGGAGGCGACGAATGCGTCGCCGCCGCCGCCGGTTCGACGTGTGCGCACGGCCGACCGGTGGACCAACCGGCGCGCCGCCGGCGCCCGCGCCGAGCGCGAATTGCTCCGGGTGATGCTCCACGATCGACGCTATGTCGAGCTCGTTGCGGAGCGAATCGGCGCCGAGACCTTCACGGACGAGACCTATCGCACGATCTTCACCGAGTTGGTGGCCTTGGGTCCCGAGGCGACAATCGGCGAGATTGCAGGTGGGTTCGACGAGGAAGCGATCGAAGTATTCGAGGAGTTGCTGGCCGACGAGGGTGGGCTGGATCGAGCGAATGAGCTTGTGGATGGGAGTCTCAGCGTGATTGCATCGCGCGATCTCGACGCACGTCTCACCGACATCGATCGCGAAATGCCGCTCGCCGCGCCTGACGAGAAGGATGATCTGATTCGCGAGAAGGAGCAGTTGCTTCGGCAGATGCAGGCGTTGGGACGAGGGCGATTCAAATCGTTTCGCACCTCGAGATCTTGAACTGAAGGAGGCGGAGTGCATCCAGACGTGGCGGCGTTGCTCGCGGTGCAAACCGACGACATCGAAATTCACGCGTTGGAAGAGCGTCTCGCGGCACTGATGCCGCGCGTGGACGCGATCGTGAAAGAACAGGAACGCGCAACAACGGCGCTCGATCAGGCTCGTCAGGCCGTCGAGGCCGAGGAACGCCGGCAGCGTGACGTGCGTGGACGGCTCGATCAGTTCCGTCAACTCGAGGAGCGCAATCAGGCGCAACTCAACGCGGTGACGAGCGCGCGCGAGGCGACGGCGGCGACGGCCCAGCTCGATCAATCGCGACGCATGATCGGCGAAGCGCAGCGAGAGCTCGACGCCATCACGCACAACCTCACCGATCTCCGCCATAGCGTGACGGAGCGCGACCACGCGTTGCGTGACATCGAGCGCGAGCAAAAGGAAGTGCGCGCCTCGCTCGACGCCGATCGCGCGGCGATCGATGCAGAGCTCGCGCAACGCCGCGCGCAACGCAAAGAGCTCGCCGCCAAAGTGCCGCGCTCGTTGATCGCGCGGTACGATCGCATTCGCTCGCGAAAGCGCGTCCACGCCGTTTTTCCACTTCGCGGCAACTCGTGCGCGAATTGTGATACGGTCATTCCGCTCCAGCGTCGAAGCGCGATGGCGGGGAGTGGCGCGACGGAGATCTGCGAGGGATGCGGAGTGCTTCTGTACGCGGGCGAATGATGCTTGTTCGGGGGTGACGCCGCGTCTACTTTTCGCGGCGTGACGGCACCCGTAGCCAGAGCGCGGCCAAAGCATCGCTGGATCATTCCGGAGCGTCCCAGCCCAGACGCTGTCGCGCGGCTGCAAGCGGAGCTGCATCTCCCCGAGCCACTCTGTCGCTTGCTGGCGACGCGTGGCCTCGCCGACATCGAGGGCGCCAAGACCTATCTGCGCCCACGGCTCGACCAACTGAACGATCCGTGTCTGATGTTGGATCTCGATCGCGCGGTGGAACGGCTCGATCGCGCGATCACGAATGGTGAGCGCATTCTCATTCACGGCGACTACGACGTCGACGGCATGTCCTCGACGACGTTGCTCACGAAGACGCTGCGAATGCTGGGCGCGTCGGCGATCCCGTTTATTCCTCGACGCATCGAGGACGGCTACGATCTCGGCTCGGCCGGCGTCGACGCTGCCTTACGAGAGCGCGTCGGGGTCGTCGTCACCTGCGACTGCGGCACCAGCGCGCACGAGCCGGTACGCGCGCTGCAGGACGCAGGCATCGACGTCATCATCTCGGATCATCATCTGCCGAGCAGCGGCTCGCTGCCGCCGGCGTTCGCCGTACTGAATCCGAAGCGGCCCGGCTGCACATCGCCCGACCGCGATCTCGCCGCGGTGGGCGTCGCGTTCAAGCTCGCGCTCGCGCTGGTACGCAAGCGTCGCGGCAACGAGAACGCCGTGTACGGCATGCTCGATCTCGTCGCGCTCGCGACGATCGCCGACATCGCGCCATTGCGTGGCGAGAATCGTGTGCTCGCGCGCTATGGTTTGAAGATGCTCAACGAGACGCAGAACGTCGGCTTGCGCGCTCTGATTCGCGCGGCGGGCCTGGCGGACCGACCGATCACGGCGGGGCGTGTCGGATTCATTCTCGCGCCGCGACTCAACGCCGTCGGACGTCTCGGCCACGCGATTCGCGGCGTCGAGCTGCTGCTCTCGACCGACGAGCACAAAGCGAATGCGCTCGCCCGCGACTTCGAGGAGATGAACGAGCGCCGCCAGGAAGTCGATCGGGCGACGCTCGTGCAGGCGCGGGAGATGTTGTCCTCGGCGTCGATGAGCGAGACATACGGCATCGTGCTCGCGGCCGAAGGCTGGCATCCAGGGGTCATCGGCATCGTCGCGTCGCGCATCGTCGAAGAGTTCGGCCGTCCAACGGTGCTCGTATCGCTCGACGGCGACGTCGGCAAAGGCTCTGGACGATCGATCTCCGCCTTCGATCTACACTCCGGACTTTCGGCGTGTCGCGACGTGCTCATGCGCTTCGGTGGTCACCGCTCCGCCGCCGGCATAACGGTTGCCCGCGAACGATTGCCTGAATTCGCGGAGCGCTTCAATGCAATCGCCCGCGAGCGCCTGACGCCCGAAGACCTCGTGCCGGAGCTGCGCGCCGATCTCGAAGTCACGTTAGGCGAGCTCACCCAGCAGCTGGAGTTGCTGCTGCGCCATGTCGAGCCGTGTGGCGTCGGCAATCCGTCACCAGTCCTCGTGGCGCGACAGGTCACCGTGAGCGCACCGCCGAAAATCGTCGGGCGCGAGCAGGAACATCTCAAGCTCTGGCTCGCCGATGCCGCCGGAACGCACATCGAAGCGCTTGGCTGGGGAATGGCAACACGAGCGGGTGAGGTCGAACCAGGCACGATTCTCGACGTCGCCTTCCGCCTCGAGAGCGACGAGTATCACGGTGAGAAGCGCCTGCAGGCGCGCCTCGCCGACTTCCGCAGCTAGCGCGCGTGCGCATCGTTGCCGGTCGCTGGCGCGGCCGCACGATCAAGCCGCCAGCCGACTCTCGCGTTCGTCCGACCGCCGATCGCGTGCGTGAAGCGTGGATGAGCATCGTCATGCCCGAGCTTCCTGGCGCGCGCGTGCTCGACCTCTTTGCCGGCTCGGGCGCGTTGGGGCTGGAAGCACTCTCGCGCGGCGCCGCGACCGCCGAATTCGTCGAGCTGGCGCCGAAAAGCCTGCGAGCGCTGAAGGAGAATGCCGAGTCATTGGGCGCCGGCGATGCAGCGGTGATCCACCGAGCCGACGCGCTCCGATTCGTCAGCGCACTCGAGCCGCGCGCGTTCGACGTCGCCTTTGCCGACCCTCCCTATTCGCTGAGACTCGCGACGCGGCTTGCCGCGCTCTGGCTCGCGGTGCCATTTGCCGCGGTTCTCGGAATAGAACACCGACAGGACGAGGTGCTCCCCGGCGACGGTGACCGGCGCAAATACGGTGACACGGTCGTGACGATCTATAGGGGTTAGGGTTTAGGGGCTAGGGGTTAGGGTTTAGGGGCTAGGGTTTACCGATTTGGTGATTAAGGTTGACCCTAGCCCCTAGCCCCTAGCCCCCAGACCCTAGCCCCTCGGCGCAGTCGCTACCCCTACTTCACGTGCGCACCGCCATCTACGCCGGCAGCTTCGATCCGATTACGCGCGGCCACGAGGATCTCATCGATCGCAGTCTCGAGTTCGTCGATCGGCTGGTCGTCGCCGTCGCGACGAACGTTGCGAAGCAGCCCCTGTTCAGCGTCGACGAACGCGTGGAGCTGATTCGCGCGACGCTGCACGATCGAAAGCGCGTCGACGTACGACAGTTCAGTGGACTGCTCATCGACTTCGCGCGCGAGGCCGGGGCGAAACTGCTCATCCGCGGGCTCCGCGCCGTGAGTGACTTTGAATACGAGTACCAGATGGCACTCATGAATCGACATCTGTCGTCTGGTCTCGAGACCGTGTTCATGGTGCCGTCGCTCGACACGACCTACATCAGTGCGAGCCTGGTGCGCGAGGTGGCGCGTTTCGGCGGAGCGATCGCCGATCTCGTGCACCCGGCTGTCGCCGCCGCGCTGCACGAGAAATACGGAACGAAGCCGGCGCACGGGTGAGCTTTCTGGACGAAGTGCGCGTACGGGCGAGCGCGACGCGCCGTCGCGTGGCGTTCCCCGAGTCGGCTGACGAGCGGACGCTGCGCGCGGTGAGTGAGCTGGCGAGACTACGCGTCGTCCATTCGGTTCTCGTTCTGGATCCCGAACGCCCTGACACCCACGGCTCCGTACGGGCGCTCGCATCCGCGAATGTCGACGTCGTCGATCCGTCGAGCGATCCGCGCGTCGACGATGCCGCCTCGCGCCTCTACGACGCGCGTCGCGGCCGAGGACTCACCGAGGAACGCGCGCACGCACTCGCGCGGACGCCTCTGATCTTTGCCGACGCCCTCGTCAGCCGGGGCGACGCGGACGCGTGCGTCGGCGGCGCGACACACACGACTGCGGACATTCTGCGAGCCGCATTGTGGCTCGTCGGGCCCGCACAGGGCGTCCGAACGGTATCGAGCGCTTTTTACATGGTGACGCAACCCTTTCGGGGTACCACGAGCCCCGAGGTCCTGACCTTCACGGATTGCGCTGTCGTCCCCTATCCGACGGCAACGCAGCTCGCGGATATCGCCATCGCCGCCGCGACGGATCGTCGCCGCATTGTTGGCGACGATCCATACGTCGCATTTCTTTCCTTCAGCACCAAAGGAAGCGCGGACGGAGAAAGCGTGGCTCTGGCGACGGACGCCTTGGCCGAGGTACGGCAGCGCGCACCGTCACTGATCGTGGACGGAGAATTGCAAGGTGATGCGGCGCTCATCAGTGACGTCGGACTGCGAAAGGCTCCCGGCAGCCCCGTCGCTGGTCGCGCGAACGTGCTTGTTTTCCCAACCTTGGATGCGGGAAATATCGCCTACAAGCTGGTGCAGCGGCTCGGTGGGGCACTCGCCATCGGGCCGATTATTCAAGGCCTGCGCCGGCCTTGCAGCGATCTCTCGCGCGGAGCCACCAGTGATGACATTTTCCACGTGGCGGCGATTACCGCATTGCAGGCGGAATAGCGCTGCCCTGAAGAGCGTCAAGTCCCGTTAGGAGAAACATCATGAGCTTCGCGATCACGAAGGAGGCGGAAGTCGTTGTGGTGGATGTCGAGGGCCAGCTCATCGTCGGCAACCGGCAAGAGCTGAAGCAAAAGGTGCTGGACGAGCTGGAGCGTGGTGAGAAGAAATTTCTCATCGACTTCTCGCAGACCGGATACATCGACAGCTCCGGACTCGGCGTGCTCGTGTCATTGTCCAAGAAGATTCGTGAGCAGGGCGGAGAGTTACGACTCGCGAATCTGAACGACGATCTCAAGACGTTGTTCGAGCTCACGAAACTGGATACGCTGTTCCAGATCGCGGATACGCGCGAGCGCGCACTGGAGAGCTTCTGAGCGCTCTCCGGGCGCCGCGCCCGACCACCCTGGTCGCCGCGACGCTAGCGAATCCAACCATGTCCGGGCACGGCACCCATTCCAGCCGTGCCCGGCGTCGCATCCAAGCGAGATGAGCCGAGGAAGCGAAGCGGGGCGACAGAGCGCGCACGAGGGCAGCCGCGGTGAGTGACTCGCGCGTGATCGAAGTCGACATTCCCAGCGACGTCCAATACATCGAAAAGGTCGTCGAGCTCGTTCAACGCGAATGCGCGCTGATGAAGTTCGGCGCCCGTCAGTTGATGCTAAACCTCGCCGTAGCCCTGACCGAAGCGCTCTCGAACGCGATTCTGCGCGGCAACAACGACGATCCGGCGAAGCACGTGCACGTCGTGGCGCGCGTCGACACGGCGCACCTCGTCATCGAAGTACGTGACGAAGGCGTTGGCTTCGACCTGGAACAGTGCACGCTGGATCCGACCACGCCCGGTAATGTCGATCGAGAGGATGGACGCGGGCTGTTTCTGATGCGCCAGCTGATGGATCGTGTCGAGCGGTTCGATGACGGCCGCGGCAACATCGTGCGTCTCACGCTGCGCCGGGAATGACCGATCTCACGGCCGTGCTCTCGGCGTTTCGCGCGGCAACGCAGTGCGAGTCAGCCGTGTTGGTTCAGGTCGACGGGAAGCTCGTCGCCGAGGCGACGACTGGGCAGGTGCCGACGCTGGAGAACGTCCCGCCGCTATCGGAGGGAATCCGCTCTGTCGATTCCGAGGCCGGGCGTATCCTCGTCGCCGCCGTGCCGGGCCCCCGTCGTGCGTGGCTGGCGCTCGGTCCGTGCGGTACGCCGCAGGCCGATCTCGACAGCTACATGCGCTTCATGCTCCCCGTCGTATCCCAATACCTGCAGTCGGCGCTGGAGGTGGAGCACGCCGCGAACGAGCTCGCCGAGCGATACGAAGAGATCAATCTGCTCTATACGATCAGCGAGATTCTCGGCCGCACCGTGTCGCTCGAGGAAGCTGCGCGGACGATTCTCACGGAAATCTCGGAGACCGTTGGCGCTCGGCGCGCGTCGATCCTCGTGCACGACCCAGCCACCGACACGCTCGGCGTCGTCGCCGTGCTCGGCGCCGATGCGTCGCAGGCATCCTCGATCGGCGTTCAGGATCCGTGCAGCGTGAGCGCGCGTGTCTTTCGCACGCAACATCCGCTGCTCGTGGAAGGCGATCAGATGCAGTGTCCGGCCGAGGCGCCGTACCGCCGGGGCTCGATGCTCTCTGTACCGATCATGTGGACGACGCCGCGGGGTGGGGAACCGTTAGGCGTCGTCAACCTGTCCGATCGGCGATCGCCGCAGCAATTCACCGCCGGCGATCAGAAGCTGATTGCAGCGATCGCGACACAGATCGGAACGGCGATCCAGAACGCTCGCCTCGTGCGCGCTTCGCTCACGCAGGAGCGATTGCTGTACGAGATGGAGCTCGCGCACGACCTGCAAATGAAGCTCCTACCGGCAGCGGCGATCGTCGAGCCGGACGCGATCGTGGCCGCGCGCGTGATGCCCGCCGAGAGCGTCGGCGGCGATTTCTACAACCTCTTCCGGCTCGGCGATCGACGCGTCGGGGCAATGATTGGCGACGTGTCCGGCCACGGCTATCAGGCGGCGCTGATCATGGCCCTGACGATGAGCGCATCCGCGATTCATGCACAGACGACGGCGGATCCGGGCGAGACGCTGCACGCGCTGTTCTCCACCGTGCGCGACGAGCTCGCAACGACGGAGATGTTCATCTCGGCTTTTTACGGTGTCATCGATCGAACGCGGGGCGAGGTGCTGTACGCCAATACGGGACACCCGCACGCGTTCGTCGTCGGCGCGGATGGGAACTGTGAGCGACTCGCCGCCAACGATCCGCCGCTCGGCATGGCCGAGGAGCATCCGAGAACCGTGCGGCGTCACTGGGATCCCGAGAGCGATCTACTCGTGCTGTTCACCGATGGCTTGAGCGATGCGCGGAGCCGCACCGGTCAGCGCCTTGGTGAGGAGGCACTTCTCGAAACGATTCGTCGCTATCGTCACGAGGCACCGTCATCGATTCTCAGTCGCCTCATCGAGGTCGTCGAAGCGCACAGCGGCGCAACGCCGCGTCGCGACGACCAGACGATCGTGCTGCTGCGCAGTTGAGGGGCTAGGGTCTAGGGCATAGGGGCTAGATGGCGCCTCGACTACCACCGGTCCGGAAAAGCCTCGGTCAGCATTTTCTCAACGATCGACGAATCCTTGGCCGCATTGCGGATGCACTCGAGCTCCGGGGGTCGGAGCTGGTCATCGAGATCGGGCCGGGGCGTGGGGCGCTGACGGAGATATTGCTCGAGAGGGCGGGACACATCGTCGCGATCGAGTACGACCGGGCGCTGGCGGCATTGCTTCGCGAGCGGTATTCAGGCGACTCGCGCGTCACGATCGTGGAGCACGACGTGCTCGACCTGAACTTCGGCGAACTGGCGAAGGGCCCGTACGTCCTCGTCGGCAATGTGCCGTACTACATCACGACGCCGATTCTATTTCGGAGCCTGACGCGGCCGCGGCCCGAACGCGCCGTCTATCTCGTGCAGCGAGAAGTCGCCGAGCGGATCGTTTCGCCGCCGGGCAATCGCGAGTACGGTGCGTTGTCTGTGAACGTACAGGCGGTGGCGAAGGCCGAGTTGCTCTTTCACGTGAGCCGCGGCGCATTCCATCCTCCTCCGCGAGTTGACAGCGCGGTGCTTCGCCTAACGCCGCGCGTCGATCCGGTGATCTCCGCGTCGGAGGAACAGGAGTTCCGATCATTCGTCCAAGCCGCCTTTGGCATGCGACGCAAGCAGATGCGCCGCGTACTGCGCGAGCTCTGGAATCTCGACGCGGCTAACGCCGAGCGGATACTCGCTGCGGCGCAAATAGATCCTGCTGTCAGGCCGGAGACTCTTTCGCCGGTTGAATTCGCGAGGTTGCTCGGAGACGAGTCAGCGAGCAGGCCACAATGAAAAAAGGGTGTTACGGATTAGACGGATGCAGCTGATTGAACGGATCGCTCCGCGAACGCTACAACTCCGCTCGCAACGAGCCGGGAATTTTTGTTAACTGCACACTCATTGAGCACGCGTGGCCATCGGGCGTCGGGGCATCCCGAGGTCGTAACAAAGAATCGTCCGGGCTCGTTGCGAGCGGAGTCGCACCGCACAAGGAGGGATCCGTTCAATCAGCTACATCCGTTCAATCCGTAATACTCTTTTCATTGTGGCCCGTGCATTCAGGCTGTCCGTGAGTGCAGCCATCGCGGCGCAACGCGAACTGAGCGTTAAGCTGGCCCAAGCCCCGCGCTACTCTCTGTTCGTCAGCGCGTAGCTGAGCCCCTCCAGCTCCATCGCCATGTTCACGGTCTTCACCGTGACGTCGGGCGGCGCCTGGAGCTGCGTCGGAGCGAAGTTGAGAATTGCCTTGATCCCGGTCTTCACGATGCGGTCGAGCACGCGCTGCGCCTCGTCGCCGGGGACGGTGAGGACCGCGATGTCCGGGTGATCCTGCTTGACGTCACGCTCGAGCTGCGCGATGTCGCGCACCGGGATTCCCTCGAGCTTGAGACCGATCTTCTCCTCGTTCGCATCATAGGCGGCCAGGATCTGGAATCCGCGCTGCCGAAAGCCACGATACTGCGCGAGCGCCGCGCCGATCTTGCCGGCGCCGATGATGATCACTTTCCACTCGCGGCCAAGGCCGAGGATCTCGCGCAAGCGGCCCGCCAGTTCGGGCACGGAGTAACCCAATCCGCGCTTTCCGAACGACCCGAAGAAGGACAGGTCTTTCCGCACCTGCGCCGAAGTCGTCCCGCCGCGCTGCGCGAGCTCCTCGCTCGAGATGGTCTCGAGACCTCGGTTCTCGAAGTCTTCGAGGAAGCGCAAATACGCGGAGAGACGTCGAACGGTCGAATCAGCGATGCGTTTCGCCACTGGCGCTCAGCGTCCGGCTTGTGAACGAATTCACAAGTTAAAGACGCCGTTCCGCCTGCACCAGCCACTACCCTTCGGTTATCTTCGGGCATGTCGGTCCACGTCTCGTCCGAAATCGGGCGCCTGCGCAGTGTCGTGGTGCATTCCCCGGGTCCCGAGCTCTGCGCTGTGACACCGACGAACCGGGCCGAATTCCTTTACGACGACATCATCGACTCCGACAGCGCCCAGCGTGAGCACCGGCGCTTTCTGGCCATTCTCGAGCGATTCGCGAAGGTCTATGAGGTCCGCGACCTCCTCGCAGACGTGCTCGCCAACGCCGACGCGCGCGAGCTCCTCATTCGCGAGACGATGGACATCGTCCCCTCGGAGCCGCTCGCCCGCGACCTGAGCCAGCTCGACGCGCAGACGATCGTCCGCCTGCTGATCGAAGGGCGCGAGGAGCCGCCGGGACCGTTGGCCAAGTCGCTCAACGAAGTCGGCTATGTGCTGCCACCCGTTCCAAACCTTTTCTTCACGCGTGACAGCTGTACGGCGACCGGAAAGCACGTGCTCATCGGATCGATGCGCTACGCGATCCGCTGGACGGAAGCGATCATCATGAAGACGATCTTCCTCCATCATCCGCAGCTGGCGAACGCGGGGATTCTCTACGATGGCGCCTCGGAGCGGCGGGTGAACTACACGCTCGAGGGCGGCGACGTGCACGCACTGCGCAACGACCTCGTCCTCATCGGGTTCAGCGAACGCTCAAGTCCCGCCGGGATCGATCAGCTGGCGAGCTTGTTCTTCGAGCAGACCGACGTCACCGATATTCTGGTGGTCGTGATGCCGAAGGTAACGACGGCCATTCATCTCGATATGGTATTCACGCAAGTCGATCGTGAGCTGTGCGTCGTCTACCCGCCCCATTTTATCGGACCCGAGCGCTTGCCCGTGTTGCATTGGCACAAAGGCGAGACGACGCTGCGCGAGCCGACGAGCATCTTCGCCGCGCTCAAGGCGTGCGGGATGCCCATGGAGCCGATCTCGTGCGGCGGTCGTCATCGCACGACGCAGGAGCGAGAGCAGTGGGCCTCCGGCTGCAACTTCGTGGCGCTTCGCCCGGGTGTGGTGATGTCCTATCAACGCAACGAGATGACGCTGCACGAAATGCAGAAGATGGGATTTCGCGTGATCTCCGGCGTTTCGTTCCTCACCGGTGAAGAGCGCATCGCCGAGGGCGACCGCGCGGTGATCTCGTTCGAGGGGTCGGAGCTCCTGCGCGGTGGCGGCGGCCCGCGGTGCATGACGTGTCCCGTGCAGCGGGAGGATCCGTGGGATTGAGGGAGGCGTCGTCAGGCGTCACGGTTCAGCCGCGGGACACGCTACTGACACTTCGTGCAGTCGATTATCTCGCGAGCGGGCCCGCTGATGCGAGAACACTCATCTCCCACGTCTGCCAGCTGCCGACGATGCCGGCGGCGGTCGCGGAGCACATGGCAAGGGCGCTGCTCGCCGGCCATAGCCGCTTCGTTCGCGAGCCCGACGGACGTTGGGGGCTGGTCCGCGACGTGGAATTCCCGTCGACCGAAGCGCTGGCCGGATTATCCTATGCCGTCGTCGACGTCGAGGCGACGGGCGGCCGAACCTTCGGTGGCGACCGGATCACCGAGATCGCGGTCGTCGAGGTCAGGAATGGCGTCGCGACGACCCTGATCGACACGCTCGTCAATCCGCAGCGGCCGATTCCGCCCTGGATCTCGAGCCTGACGAACATCTCGGCGGACATGGTGCGTCACGCGCCGGTGTTCTCCGAAATCTGCGATCAGCTCCTCGGCGCACTGGACGGACGCGTGTTCGTCGCGCACAACGTGAACTTCGATTGGCGTTTTCTCAACATGGAAATCGAGCGCGCGACCGGTCGCACGCTCGCTGGACGCCGGCTCTGCACCGTCCGACTCGTAAAAAAGCTGTTGCCACAGCTTCGCCGACGGTCACTCGATTACGTCGCCATGCACTACGACGTCGAGATCACGCGTCGTCATCGCGCCGGCGGTGATGCCGAGGCAACGGCGCAGGTCTTTTTGCGATTGCTCGAGGACGCGCGACGTGAGGGATGTGAGACCTGGCACGACATGCAGCACCTCCTGATCCGACCGATCCCCGTGCGTCATCGCCGCCGGCGCCCGCCGGCTCTCCCACGACCCGTCGACAAGGACACGACGGCATGACTCCGGCCGTTGACACGGCGCCCACTCGTCTTGGCCCGCGCATCGAGACGCGACGGCTGGGCCGCTGGACCATTCACGCGATTCAAGCTGGCGGGCAGAAGCTCGACGGCGGCGCGATGTTCGGCGTCGTCCCGAAACCCCTCTGGCAAAAGCGCATTGTGCCTGACGAGCGAAATCGCATTCAGCTCGGTATGCGCTGCCTGCTGATCGAGCACGACGTGGGTCCCGTCCTGATCGACACCGGGGCCGGCAACAAGGAGAGCGAAAAGTTCTACGACATCTACTGTGTCGAGAATCGCGGCGAGCACGGACCCACGGCGCTCGAGGACGGTTTGTTCGAGATCGGCGTGCGGCCCGAGGATGTGGCGCTCGTGATCAACACACATCTCCACTTCGATCACGCCGGCGGGAATGTCGTGCTCGAGGCGAACGGACAATTGCGTCCTGCATTCCCGAACGCGCGTTATCTGGTACAGGCAGGCGAGTACGAGTTCGCGACGCATGTCAACGAGCGGACGGCGGGCAGTTACTTCGCGCACAATTTCGTCCCGATCGCCGAGACAAATCGGTACGATTTCATCAAGGGCGAGCGCGAGATCGTGCCCGGTATTACGTCGGTGCACACCCCGGGGCACACGCCCTGGCATCAGAGTTTGCTCCTCGAGTCCGCTGGCGAGCGGGCAGTCTATCTGGGCGATCTCATCCCGACGACGGCACACCTGCCACTGCCGTGGATCATGGGGTATGACGTGGAGCCGTTGGTGACGCTGGAGACGAAGCGCCGAATTCTCACGCGTGCGCGTGCGGAGGACTGGCTCCTGGTCTTCGAGCACGACGCAGCGACGGGGTTTGCGAAAGCGAATGAGGTAATTAGGGGCTAGGGGCTTCTCGCCGCTTGACTCTCCTGGCCGTCCCGCCTAACTTCATTCGCTTCAATGCGCTAAGCGGAGCGGCCTGTCGCCGCTCCCACCCTCTGGCCCTCGCGGACGCACGCGAGGCGTGCTGCAGGAGTCCACTCTCGACGCCGCGACCTCGCTGACTGGGGCTCGGCGGCGTGCTACGCGGACTCCATCAAGGGTCCGCGTTTTTCTTTTCTCTCGCTGAGGATCTTCGGTATTCAGGACACAACGAAACGCGTGCGGGTCAACCGCATGATCCGCATCACCCCGGTTCGCGTCATTGGGGCTGACGGCTCACAGCTTGGCATTCTCGAGGTCGATGCCGCATTGCGCATGGCGGAGGAACAAGGCCTCGATCTGGTCGAAGTGGCTGCAACCGCACGTCCGCCAGTGGTCCGGATCATGGACTACGGCAAGTACAAATTCGAAATGGCGAAGCAAGCACGCGTCGCCAAGAAAAAACAGCACGTCATCGAGCTCAAGGAAGTGAAGTTCCGGCCGGGCATCGACGATCACGATTTCGATACCAAGGTGCGTCACGCCCGCCGATTCCTCGAGGAGAAGAACAAGGTCAAGGTGACGATGATGTTCCGCGGTCGGCAGGTGGCCCACCCCGAGCTCGGGCAGGCCGTACTCGACCGCGTGGCAGACGCGCTCTCGGAGAACTCCAAGATCGAGAGCGCGGGTCGGTTGGAAGGAAAGTCAATGACGATGATTTTGGCGCCGAAATGAGGGCGTTCCGATGAAGATGAAAACGCACAAGGGCGCGAAGAAGCGCTTCAAGATTACAGGCTCGGGAAAGATCAAGCGCATGCGCGCCTTCAAGAGCCACATCCTCACGAAGAAGGATGCGAAGCGGAAGCGCCGACTTCGCCAGGCCGACCTCGTGTCGACCAACGGCGAGATCAAGCACATCAAGCGACTGCTTCAGGCTTAACGGAGAGTACAGACCATGCCTCGCGCACGATCCGGTGTTCCGCGTCTGAAGCGGAAGAATCAAATCATGAAAGCAGCTCGCGGCGCCTTCGGCGGCCGGAGCAAGCTGTGGAAGGCAGCGAAGGAGAACGTCGAGCGCGGTTGGAAATACGCCTATCGCGACCGCAAGGCGAAGAAGCGTGACTTCCGGCGTCTCTGGATCACGCGCATCAACGCCGCCGCGCACCAGAACGACATGAGCTACAGCGTGTTCATGAACGGTCTCAAGAAGGCCGGCATCGAAGTCGATCGAAAGATGCTCGCCGACCTCGCGGTTCACGATCCGGCGGCGTTTACCGCGCTCGCCGAGAAGGCGCGCTCCGCTTAGAGAGATTGCATCTCTCGTTGGAGCTCAACGGCGGCTTAATGTCTGGTTCATCACAGAATTTCGGGACGAGTCGCGTCGAAGCCGAGCTTCAGAAACGAGATGTGAGTGATGAGATCGTGCCTTTTCGATGTGGCACGCGGGCATCCCACCCACCATCGGCGAGCCGATGGTGGGTGGGATGCGCGCAACGCCTCACGGAGTAGGCGGGATCTCACGACTCACGCCTCGCGTCTCAAGCTCGAGCGATCCCCGAAGTCCACAATGATCCTAACTGTTGGTTCCTCAGCGTCCTCTGCGGCTAACGAGAAGGTCTTTATCCTATGGCGCTAAGTCTGCTGCCTGAAAAGCCGAACCTCTCGGAGTTCGTGGAACTCTCTGGCGTGCTCGCCACGCGCGCATTCAAAGCATTCGGGAACGCGAGCTCACTCGGGCAGCTCGAGGAGGCTCGCATCGAATATCTCGGCGATCAGCGCGGTGAGCTGCGCCAGTTCCAGGTCGCGTTAGGCAAGCTGGCGAAGGAAGATCGGCCGAGCGCCGGACGGCAGTTCAATTTGGTCAAGCAGCAGATCACGGAGGCGTACGAATCACGCAAGCGTGAATTGACGGAGAGGGGGACGCGAGCGGCGCAGCTCGCCGATCCGACGATGCCCGCACGACGCCAGTGGCGCGGCGCGAAGCATCCGGTCACGCTCGTCATCGAAGAGATCGAGGGAATTTTCCGCGAGCTCGGGTTCACGATCGCTACCGGTCCGGAAGCCGAGACCGAGTGGTACAACTTCGGCTCGCTGAACTTCCCGCCGAACCACCCGGCGATGGACCTTCACGACACGCTGTATCTGACCGGCGACGTCGTGTTGCGTACGCATACGTCGCCGGTGCAGACGCGGACGCTGCAGCGGTATGCGCCGCCGATTCGCGTGTTGATTCCTGGCCGGGTCTATCGTCGAGACTTCTTTGATCCCTCGCACGCGCCGGCGTTCGAGCAGATCGAAGGCCTCTGCGTCGACGAAGGCATCAGCTTCGTCGATCTGAAAGCCACGCTCACGCGCTTCGCGAACCGATTCTTCGGCAAGCGGCCGACGCGCTTTCGCCCGAGCTTTTTCCCATTCACGGAACCCTCCGCGGAGATGGACGTGCAGTGCGGCGTGTGTGGCGGCTCGGGCTGCGCCGTCTGCAAGCAGACCGGCTGGGTCGAGATCCTCGGTTCGGGAATGGTTCACCCAACGGTGCTCGAGGCCGCGGGTGTCGATAGCGAGCGATACACGGGGTGGGCATTCGGCATGGGTCCGGGGCGCATTGCCATCAGTCGTTATGGCATTCCGGACATTCGCGTCCTCTACGACTCCGACGTGCGATTCCTGGAGCAGGCCGCGGCGCAACTCTCCGCCCAGGTCGACGCGTGAACGTCTCGTACGACTGGCTGCGCGCGTTCGTCCCGTTCCACGAGACGCCGGCGAAGTTGCGTGATTTGATAACGTCGCGAGTGGCGACCGTCGACGAGCTCGTGCCGCTCGCGGCCGACCTGAGCGCGATCGTCGTGGCGCGCGTCGTGGAAGCGGGTCCGCATCCGGATTCCGACCACCTCTGGGTCACGAAGGTCGATGCCGGCGGCGGCGCGCTGCTCGACGTCGTCTGCGGAGCGCCTAACGTCAAGCCGGGCACGCTCTATCCGTTCGCGCCGGCTGGCACGACGATGCCTAACGGCTTGAAGATCGAGAAGCGCCGCATCCGCGGCCAGACGTCGAACGGCATGCTCTGTTCTCCGCGCGAGCTCGGACTCGGCGACGATCAGCAGGGCATCATGGAGCTCTCCGTCGACGTGGCGCCCGGAACGCCGTTTCTCCGGATCATGCCGGTCGGCGACACCCGGCTCGTCATCGACGTGAGTCCCAATCGGCCCGACCTGCTCTCCCACATCGGCGTTGCGCGAGAGATTGCCGCGGCCGTCGACTCACCGCTCTCGTTACCGCCGATCGAAGGTGCGGCCGCGAAGATTCCCGCCGCGACGCGCGTTCGCGGCAAGGGACGGACCGGTGACATCGAGGTGCGCTTCGACGAGGAGGGGCTCGCGCGACGATACATGGCCGTGGTCATTCGCGGCATTCGCGTTGGACCGAGCCCCGAATGGTTGGTGAATCGGCTCGCGGCCGTCGGATCGCGGTCCGTCAACAACGTCGTCGACGCGACGAATTACGTGCTCCACGAGCTCGGCCAGCCGACGCACGCCTTCGATCGCCAGAAGCTCGGCGGCTCGGCGGTAGTCGTGAGGCGCGCCCGCGCCGCGGAGCGCCTCACGACGCTCGATGGCGCAGAGCACGCGCTCACCGACGCAATGACGGTGATTGCCGACGCCGCGCGTCCGCAAGCACTGGCGGGCGTCATGGGAGGGCGCGACAGCGAGGTGACCGAATCGACGACGGATCTTTTGCTCGAGGTCGCGAGCTTCGATCCGCAACGAACGCGATCGACGCGTCGCTCGTTAGGCCTGTCGACCGACGCGAGTTATCGCTTCGAGCGTGGCGTCGATCCGAATCTGGCGCCGGTCGCTCTCGAGCGCACGGCGCAACTCATCATCGCTGTCGCCGGAGGACGCGTCGAGGATGCGCCGGTTGATATTTACCCGGGCGAGCAGCTGCCGTCGCCGCTGACGCTGCGTGCCTCACGAGTGGGCAAGGTGCTCGGCGAGCCCGTCGCGGCGGAGGACACGGCGTCGCTGTTGCGGTCGATCGGCTTCGACGCACGCGTCGAGTCGCGAGACGTCGTGCGCGTGATGGCGCCGTCGTGGCGGAGCGACATCCTTCGCGAGATCGATCTGATCGAGGAAGTCGCGCGGCTGCGCGGCTACGATAGCTTCCCTGACGAGATCCGACCCTTCCGGGCCGGCAACGTCCCGGACGACCCGCAGTGGCTCGTGGCGCGACGTGTCCGGGACGTGCTCGTGGGGGCGGGACTTCTCGAAACGCGACCGATGCCGTTCGTCTCCGGCGCGTCGAAGGGGTTCGTGCGAGTTGCGAATCCACTCAACGAGAATGAGCCCTACCTCCGGCGCGACATTCTCGACACCCTCGCGCGTCGAGCGGAGTTCAACGTCGGGCGCATGCAGGGCGACGTGCGGCTGTTCGAGATCGGCTCCGTCTTCATGGCGACTGCCGATGCGATGCCGCGTGAGGAGCTGCACGTCGGCGCGCTGATCATGGGGCGGCGCCGCCCCTCGCATTTCAGCGATCCGAAGACCGACGAATTCGAGCGCGCGATGACGTTCGATCAGTGGGACGCAAAGGCGCTCGCCGAGCTCGCCGCGGGAGAGACGTTCAGAGGTGCTGTCATCACGCTCGAGGAAGGCAAAGATGTTGAGCTCTGGCGAATTGTCGTCGACGGAACCGCAGTCGGGCTGGTGCGCCAGGTTGCTCTCGACGCGCAGGTCTGGGCGAAGCCGGCGTTTGGCGTCGAGGTCTCGCTCGGCGTCATCGATTCGAGTATCGTTGCGCCGGCGGGCGAGAACGCGCACCGCGCGCCGGAGTACCCGTCGATCAAGGTGGGCCCATTCATTCCGCTGCCGTCGCAGCCGGCGTCCCCGATTGACATCGCGCTCCTCGTACCGGATGGTGTAAAGGCGCACGACATCGAGAAGGCGATTCGATCTGTTTCGGGAGACACGCTCGAGTCGGTCGTCCTCGTCGACGAGTACGCGGGAAAGAACATCGAGTCCGGGCACCGCAGTCTCGCCTGGCGTTTGACCTTCCGTCATCCAGAGCGCACACTCAGCGCGAAGGAGATCGAAGGCAGACGGACGAATGTGCTACGTCATTTGGAGAAGATGCTGAATGTCCGCGCACGCACGAACTGACATCGCGGCCTTTCGCGAGTTGGAGACAGTGGTCCGCGATCTTGGCGAGCAGCTCGCGAGCTATCGCGAACGCGCGCTCGCCGCAGAGTCGAGGCTTCGCGATCTCGACAGCGTAGCCGACGATCCCGGCCCGCCACGCGTCCGCGAGCGGATCCGTGCACTCGAGCAAGAGAATGCCTCGCTCCGCGGACGCCTCGACGCGGCAAGCGCGCGAACGCGCTCGGTGCTCGAACGGGTTCACTTCCTTCGTCAGCAGACGGAGATGGAGGACCGATGAGCAACAAACGAAATGTCGTGAAGGTGATGATCCTCAACGAGGAGTACAACATCCGTAGCGACACGTCGGTCGAACAAACGCGAGCCGTGGCCGAGTACGTCGATCGTGCGATCCGGCAGGTAATGGCGTCGGGGATGATCGTCGAAACGAACAAGGCCGCGATTCTCGCGGCCCTCCAGATCGCTGGCGAGCTGTTCGAGTCCCGGGAGAATTCCGATCAGCTCTCGCAATCGATTCGAACGTTGAGCGAGGAGACGCGAGAGTTGCTCGCTATCCCGGCGCGCACAACACAATAAAGACCCAGCGTCAACCATCTTCAGCCTTCAGCGTTCGTTGCAGCAGTAGGTCCAACGGTCAAGCTTTGATCCGTTGGATCAGCTGAATCCGTCCGATCCGTAATGTGCTTTGTCGTTGTGGCTCGTTTTCGAAGCTCGACCACGCGATGGAATTTCGGCTCCAAGCCGAAGTGAAGCACCAGTCCAACCTGCAGATGAGTCGCTCGAAGGTAGCTGTACGTCTGCCGCATCGCCGATGGATGAAGCTCCGCCGTCGACTTGACCTCGACGACGACTTTGCCGTCGACAATCATGTCGAGACGCTCCATCGCCAGAGCCTCACCCTTGTACATCACCATTACGGCGACCTCGCGGCCAACTTGATGACCTCGCGCCAACAGCTCACGCTCCAAAGCGGCTTTGTAGACGTGCTCGAAATGCCCGAAGCCCAATTCGTTGTAGACGTCATAGAAGGCACCTATGACAGAGCGCGTGAGCTTCTCTTCAACCAGCTGAATTGTCGGCATGTCGGTCCTTCTCGGTGACCAGCTCGGCGGGCCACGACGAACAAGTTGATTACGGATCGAACGGATCCGGCTGATTTAACGGATCGCTTCGTCGCGCTCGTACCCAATTACATGGCGACGTTACAAATTTTTTCTTGGTTGCCAATGCGTGGCTGTCGCGACGTCGCTTCCGGGCCTCGCGCTCGCTTGGCGTGAGCGGTAGGTTTGGCCCTACCTCAGTTGCCTTTTGCTCGTACCCGTCGTAGCTTTGCCCGCTGTAGCAAGCTGACCGTAGGTACAAGCGCTCTTTATAGTTAGCTCATCCCAGCTCGCGCCCTTCGCCGGCGTGAACTCGGTCGAGCGCTCGAGATGCGCCCTGCGGAAAGCGTGGTTTACTCCTACTCCGCGCCCACTCGCGGTGGAGCATAGATCAAAATGAGTGAAACTCTCGCTGCCGCGCTTGGCGCTCTGATACTCGCCTCCGCGGCTTTCTTCTTTCTTGGGCGTCGGATTGGAATCGCGAACGAGGTGAAGCGCCTCGCCGCCACGAAATCGACCGCGGAAGAGACGGGACAGCGCATCGTTTCCGAGGCCGAGCGCGAAGCGGAGAATCTGCGAAAGAGCGCGATCGTTGCCGGTAAGGAAGAGCTGATCAGACTTCGTGAGAAATTCGAACAGGAAGTCCGAGGGCGACGCGAGGAAGTCGAGCGCGAGGAGCGGCGTATCACCGAGCGCGAGACGGTGCTCGATCGGAAGTCGGACGTCCTCGAGCAGCGCGACCGTGATCTCGGGCGACGCGCGAGCGAGTTCGGGCGGCGAGAGAAAACCGTCATCCAGCGCGAGGAAGAGCTGGGCGTCCTCGTCACGGAGGAACGCCGGCGGCTCGAGCAGATGGCGGGGATGTCGGCTCAGGATGCCAAGACGGAGCTGATCCGTCGGATCGAGGAAGAGGCCCACGCCGACGCGGCGAACCGAGTGCGCGAGATCCGGGAAGCCGCGCGTCGCAACGCCGAGCGCGAGGCGAAGAAGATCGTCGCGCTGGCAATCCAGCGAATTGCCGCCGATCACACCGCTGAGAGTACCGTGTCCGCGGTTTCGTTGCCGAACGACGAGATGAAGGGACGCATTATCGGGCGCGAGGGACGCAACATTCGCGCGTTCGAGCTCGCTACCGGCGTCGACGTCATCATCGACGACACGCCCGACACGGTCGTCGTGTCGTGCTTCGATCCGATACGTCGGGAGATCGCGCGCCTCGCGCTCGAGAAGCTCGTGTCCGACGGACGCATCCATCCCGGGCGCATCGAGGAAGTCGTCAACAAATCACGCAAGGAAGTCGACACGCAGATCATCGAGATCGGTGAGCAGGCGGCCTATGAGACCGGCATCCACGGCCTCCACCCAGAGCTCATCAAACTCGTTGGACGGATGCATTGGCGAACGAGTTACGGGCAGAACATCCTCCAGCATTCCAAGGAAGTATCCTGGCTCGCGGGGATAATGGCGGCCGAGCTTGCCCTCGACGTAAACCTCGCCAAGCGGGGCGCGCTGCTCCACGACGTGGGCAAAGTGCTGACCCACGAGCATGAAGGCACACATGTCCAGCTCGGCGTCGAGGTGGCGACGAAGTACGGTGAGAACCCGCTCATCGTGAACTGCATCGCCGCGCATCACGACGACGTGCCTCACGAGAGCGAGATCTCGGTCCTGGTGCAAGCGGCGGATGCAATTTCGGGATCTCGACCCGGCGCGCGACGCGAGGCGTTCGAGACATACGTCAAGCGCCTCGAGGGTCTGGAGCGCATTGCGTCGAGCTACAAGGGAGTCGAGAAGGTCTTCGCAATTCAGGCGGGTCGTGAAGTTCGCGTCATCGTCATGCCCGATGACGTCGATGACGTGCGCATGACGACGATGTCGGAGGAAATCGCGCGGCGCATCGAGACGGAGCTTCAGTATCCCGGGCAAATCAAGGTCGTGCTCATTCGTGAGACGAGGGCCGTAGACTTTGCCCGGTGATGTCGCGCTGAATCCCCTGTCACCGGTCCGCGGGAACATCATCGATGGCGCGGCGATCGCGGCGCGCGTGCAGGCTGAAGTCCGCGACGAAGTCGAGAAGCTCAGGACCCGAGGCGTAACGCCCGGGTTGAGCGTCGTACTCGTCGGCGACGATGCGGCCAGTGCGGTCTACGTGCGGAGCAAAGAGGCGACGTCTCGTGAGCTCGGTATGGCTGGCGAGACGATTCGTTTGCCGGCGACGACCAGTCAGAGGGAGCTGCTCGACGTCGTCGATCGCTTGAACGCGAGCGACGCGGTGCATGGCATCCTCGTGCAGATGCCGCTGCCACGTCACATAAACGCCGACGTCCTTCTGCGGCGGATTCTGCCGGAGAAGGACGTCGATGGCTTCCATCCGGTGAACGTTGGAAAGTTGCTCATCGGCGAGACAGATGGGTTCGTGCCCTGCACGCCGGCGGGCATACAGTACATGCTCGAGGCGTGTGAAGTGGATACCCGGGGCGCAGAATGCGTCGTCGTCGGGCGAAGCAACATTGTCGGGAAGCCGATGGCGGCGTTGATGGTGCAGCAGGGCCCATTCGCGGATGCAACGGTAACGGTGTGTCACAGCCGAACGCGTGACGTCGCAATGCACACGCGCCGTGCCGACATTCTCATCGTCGCCGCCGGACGGCCGCAGATGATTACGGCGGGCATGGTGAAGCGCGGAGCGGTCGTGATCGACGTCGGCATGAATCGGATCGCCGATCCAACGAAGAAGAGCGGAACGCGGCTCGTGGGCGACGTGGACTTCGATCGTGTGCAGGAGCTGGCGTCGCTCATCACGCCGGTGCCCGGCGGCGTCGGCAAGATGACCATCGCGATGCTGATGCGAAACACCGTGCGCGCAGCGGTGCGCGCGACGCGATAATCGAGCATGCGTAAGCGACGCGACGCGCGGACGGCGCGCGATCACGAGGACCACGACCTCGACCTTTTTGGTCCGCCGGAGCCGCCGCCTCCGAGCGCCGAACTGCGCGCCGCACCGGCTCGTTTCGCCGAATCGTCCGCTATGTACGAGGAGCTCGGGACCTCGTTCCCGGGCGCATCGCCGTCGAGTGCGGTGAGCGTGAGCACCGTCACGCAGACGGCGCGAGACATTCTCGAAGGCGCCTTCATGCCGATGTGGGTGCGCGGTGAAGTCATCGACTTCAAGGCGCATCGCAACGGACACTGGTACTTCTGCCTGCGCGACGGCAGTGCGCAACTGCGCTGCGTCGTGTGGTCGCGCGATCGGCGATCGATTCCCGCGCCGCCTGACGACGGCATGCAGGTGACGGTCCTCGGGCAGCTCACCGTGTATGCCGCGCGCGGCGACATGCAGTTCTCCGTGCGACGCATCGAGGCAGAGGGCGACGGTCTCTGGCGCAAGGCGCTCGAGCGGATTCGTGCGAAGCTCGAGGCGGATGGTCTCCTCGCGCGTGAGCGAAAGCGCGCGCTCCCGCGCTACCCGCGCGTGCTCGCGATCGTCACGAGCCCCGACGGGGCGGCACTCCACGATGTCGTGGCGGTCGTCAGGCGTCGCGCACCGCATGTGCGCCTCGTGCTCGTACCGGCAACGGTGCAGGGAGACGCCGCTCCGGAAGAGCTGTGCTACGCGATCGATCAAGTGACGCGCTGGAACGGCGCCGATACGGTGATCATTGGCCGCGGCGGTGGCGCACGCGAAGATCTGCGAGCGTTCAACGACGAGCGCGTCGCGCGTGCACTCGCGCGTTGTCCGGCGCCGACCATCTCGGCGGTAGGTCACGAGATCGATGTCACCATCTGCGATCTCGTCGCCGATCATCGCGCGCCAACGCCGTCGGCGGCGGCGGAAGCGGCGGTGCGATCGACCGAGGAGCTGCTGGGCGATCTGCAGGCGCGAGGCAACCGCCTTTTGTCGACAATCGCTGCGCGCATCGACGATGGTGGTGTGGCGCTGCACCGGCTTGCCGGAGACCTAACGGCGACGAGCCAAGCCGCGATCGATCGGCGCGGCAGCCGAATCTCATCCGTGGCCGGCCGCCTGCACGCACTGAGCCCCGTGGCGACGCTCGCGCGCGGCTATGCGATCGCACAATCCGATGATGGACGAACGCTGGCGTCGACTGACGATTTCGCGCCGGGCGCCGAATTCGATCTCCGATTGCGCGACGGCAGCGTACACGCTACTGCCAACTCAATCGAGAAAGTAGATCCTTCGCTTCGCTCAGGATGACACCTAAACCCCGAAGCACCGATACTGCGCCATCATTCGAGGCACGACTCGACCGGTTAGAAGCGATCGTGCACGAGCTCGAGGGCGATCAGGTCGAGTTGGCGCGCGCCCTCGAGCTCTTCGAGGAAGGCGTGGAATGTTTGCGCGCCGCGTCGAAGGAGCTGGCCGATGCCCGTTCGCGAGTGCAGCGTCTGGTCGAGCGCGATGACGGAAGGTTCGAGCTCACCGACTTTCGTGGCTGATCAGGGCGTCGCCGGCGCCTACGACGCGAATATTGTCGCGGACATCGAAGCGCACCGCCGCCGAATCGACCGTTCACTCGACGCCATTTGCGCCGAAGAGTTGAAGGAGATCGATCGGAGCGCTTCGCGCGTCGCCGACGCCATTCGGTATTCGCTTCTCGGCGGCGGCAAACGATTTCGCGGCATTCTTCTTCTCGCTGCTTATCGAGCCGCCGGCGGTGAGGGATACGCGTCGCTGCTGGCGGCCGCAATCGAGATCGTCCACGCGTACTCGCTCGTCCACGATGATCTACCGTGCATGGATGACGACGATATTCGCCGGGGCCGGCCAACCGTTCATCGGCAGTTCGACGCTCGGACGGCGACGGTCGCGGGATTGGCGATGGTACCGCTCGCGGCACGGACTGCGGCGCGAGGGGCTCGAGCGGTCCCCAAGGCCGATCCAGGGCGAATCGTAGCGGCGCTCATGAGCGCCGGCGGTGCGGGAGGAATGATCGGCGGGCAGCTGCTCGATCTCGAAGGCGAGGGAAAGCCGCTCTCCTTGCCCGATCTCGAACGAATTCATCGCGGCAAGACTGGCGCTCTCGTCTCCGCTGCCGCCATGCTCGGCGGACTCGCAGCGGGAGCGCCTGAACCGGTAGTGCAGGCTCTCGCTCGTTATGGCGGCGCGCTGGGTCTCGCGTTCCAGATTGCCGATGACGTCCTCGACGTGACGAGCAGTACGGAGGTCCTTGGGAAAACCGCCGGTCGAGACGCCGAGCTTCGGAAGAGCACCTACCCGGGCATCCTGGGCATCGCTGGCGCGACGCAACGGGCGGAGACGCTGGTGGATGACGGCTGCGCCGCGCTGTCTTCGGCGGGGTTGCTGACGCCCGTCCTCGAAAACATCGCGAGATTCGTCGTGAGGCGAAGCTCCTGACGTGGAAGTGACGTAGGTGCAGGGGGACAGCTAACTTTCGCCGTCGTATGTCGATTCTCGAACGAATACTTTCGCCTTCCGACGTCCGTGCCCTCAGTCGCGAGGAGCTGAAAAGCCTCGCCGAGGAGGTTCGCGCTCGCCTTATCGACGTGTGCTCTCGCACCGGTGGTCATATCGGGGCAGGGCTCGGCGTCGTCGAGCTCACGATCGCGCTCCACGCAGCGTTCGATACGCCGCGCGACCAGCTGGTCTGGGACGTTGGACATCAGGGATATCCCCACAAGCTGCTCACGGGTCGCAACAACCGGCTCGAGACACTGCGCCAGGAAAACGGCCTTTCGGGTTTTCTCAAGCGCACCGAGAGCGAATACGACGTGTTCGGTGCCGGTCACGCTGCGACCTCGATCTCGGCGGCGCTGGGAGTGGCAGCGGGACGCGATCTCGCGCACGACACGTACAAGGTCATCGCAATCGTCGGCGACGGTGCGCTCACCTGCGGGCTCGCGTACGAGGGCCTGAATAACGCCGGCCACTCGGACCGGGACGTCATCGTCGTCCTGAACGACAATGAGATGTCGATCGCGCCTAACGTGGGCGCGATCTCCAAATACCTCACGTCCGTCCAGCGGAACTCCCTTTATAACCGCGTTCGGTCCGCGATCGGAGACATCGCCGACAAGGGGCCAGGAGGCCTGTTCTCCTCGATGGGCATCGGCACCTGGGTTCGTCGCTGGGAGGAGAGCGTGAAGGCGCTGCTCACACCGGGCGTCCTGTTCGAGGAGCTCGGCTTGCGCTACTTCGGTCCCATCGACGGACACGACATCGACGCGATGATCGAGACGTTCACCGCGGTGCGCGAGCTCGGCGGGCCGCGTCTCGTGCACGTGCGTACCCAGAAGGGGAAGGGATTTCCCGCGGGCGAAAGCCTCGAGAAGTGGCACGCGCTGCCGCCGGATCACGACCCGTCGACGGGTAAGCTGCGCAATGGGTCTGCCGCCACGACGTATCAGAAGGTCTTCGGTAAGGGGCTCACCGAGTTGGGCAACGAGAACGAGCGGATCGTCGCGATCACAGCGGCAATGCCAAGCGGGACGAGTACCGATCTGTTCGCGAAGGCGCATCCGAGCCGGTTCTTCGATGTCGGCATCGCCGAAGCGCATGCGGTGACTTTTGCCGCCGGTCTTGCAACGCGGGGCATACGCCCGGTCGTTGCCATCTACTCGACGTTCCTGCAGCGCGCCTACGACAGCATCGTCCACGACGTCGCAATTCAGTCACTGCCGGTCGTTTTTTGCCTCGACCGTGCAGGTCTCGTCGGCGAGGATGGCGAGACCCACATGGGCCTGTACGACATTGCGTATTTACTCGCCGTGCCTAACGTTACCGTCACTGCACCGAAGGACGGCCGCGAGATGCTCGGCTTGTTGCGCACCGCGATCGCGCACGAACGCGGCCCATTCTCGATTCGCTACCCGCGCGACGCGGCGCCCGATACCGTACCTATAATTTCGGAAATCGAAGCCGTGCCGTACGGAACATGGGAGGTGTTGCGCCACGGTTCCGATGTCGCCCTGCTCGCGGCGGGAACGATGGTGCGTCCGGCTCTCCAGGCGGCCGACGTCCTCGCCTCGGAAGGCTTGCGCATCACGGTCGTGAACTGTCGCTTCCTCAAGCCGTACGACGAGGTTACTCTCGCCGCGGTCCTCGCGAATCACTCGCGCGTGCTCGTCGTCGAGGAGGGAACAGTAGTGAATGGCTTCGGCGCCTACATCTCGACGGTGATCGCACGACAGGATCCGACGATCCGCGTCGCGGTCCATGGTGTGCCCGATCGCATCGTGCCGGCAGCGTCGCGCGCTCGCCAGCTCGCCATCACCGGGCTCGATGCCGCGGGCATCGCCGCGCGTGTGCGTGCGCTCAGCGAGCAAGAGAGCGAGGCGGTCGCCGGGTGATCCGCGTCGGCGTCGTTGGGCACCGGGGCTACGCGGGATTGCCTGACGTCCTCCAGACACTGGAGGAGCTCTCGCCCGGACTCGGGCTCGAGCTCTACTTCGAAGCAGAGATTCACGAAGCAGCGGGTTACGGCAAGGAGCTCGGTGATCCATCGCAGCTCGACGTCATGCTCACGTTAGGCGGCGACGGCACGCTCCTGCGCGGCGCGCGTCTCCTCGATCCACACCAGGTTCCGATCCTCGGCGTCAACCTCGGGCGGCTTGGATTTCTTACGTGCTGTCCAGCCGATCAGCTGGCGTCGGCGCTGATGCGCTTCGCGCGGAAGGACTATCTCGTCGAGTCGCGCATGGCGATCCGAGCGCGTGTGCTCGACGCCTTTGGACGCGAGCGGCACAACTGGGTGGCGCTCAACGACGTCGTGCTCCACAAGGGAGGCTTCGCGCGCGTCGTGGAGCTCCGCGTCTGCGCCGACGGCGAGACGATGGCGACCTACGGCGCCGACGGCGTCGTGATATCGACGCCAACGGGGTCGACGGCGTACAGTCTCTCGGCTGGCGGACCGATCGTATTTCCGACACTGGAGGCACTCGTCGTCACGCCCGTCTCGGCGCACGCGCTCGCGATCCGACCTTTGATCCTCCCGCCAGGCACCGAAGTGACGGTGCAAGCAGAAGGTTTCCCCGAGGAATTATTGGTCACGATCGACGGGCAGGTCGGTTCCACATTCTCCAGCGGCGAAACGCTCAGCATCCGACGAAACGAGTGCGGGCTCCTCATCGTGCGCTTCCCGGGTGGCAGCTTCTTCAAAACGCTCCGGCAAAAGCTCGGTTGGGGGGGTCTGAAAGAGCGGGACGAGAACTTCGGCAGCTGACAACGATGCTCACCGAGCTGCGAATCAAGAACTTCGCAATCATCGAATCGCTCTCGCTGCCGCTCGAGCGCGGATTCAATGTGCTCTCCGGCGAGACCGGCGCGGGGAAATCGATCATCGTTGGCGCCCTCGGCCTTCTTCTCGGCGAGCGCGCGAGCTCGGATCTCATTCGCACGGGCGCCGACCGCGCCACCGTCGAAGGCGTCTTCGACATCGCCGAGCGAAAGGAGATCGCGTCGCTCCTCGACGAACATGGCGTCGACGCCGACGAGCCACTCGTCGTTCTCAAACGCGAGATTGCCTCATCCGGACGGACGCGCGCGTGGGTGAATGGAAGCGCCGTGAGCGCGACGCTGCTCGCGGAGATCGGCAGACATCTCGTGAATCTGCACGGTCAGCATGAAGCGCAGACGCTGCTCGACGCCGAGTCACAGCGAAGGATTCTCGACGTCTTCGCGGGTGCGACCGATGTCGCTGCGCAGACACAATTGGCATATGAGGCGCTCGCGAGCGCACGCCGCGACATCGCCGATCTGCAACGTCGAAAGGCGGAGGCAGAACGGCGCGCCGACTATCTGCGTCACGTCGCGAAGGAAATCGAGGAAGCGAAGCTCGTCGACGGCGAGGACAGCCGGCTCGAGGACGAAGCACGACGGCTCGAGAACGCCGAGGAGTTGCGCACGCTCGCATCGGGGATCGCATCGGCGATCGACGGCGACGATGAAGCCGTGCTCACCATCCTCGGCGGCATCGAGCGGCACCTTTCGGCGATCCAGCGCATCGATCCGACCTTGTCGCGGCTCCAGGAACTATACGACGCCGCGTACTACAATCTCGAGGCGCTCGCACGCGAGCTCGAAGAGTACGAGGCCTCCGTCGATCTCGATCCGGCTCGGCTCGATGAAGTCAGAGCGCGGCGCGACTTGCTCTTTCGCCTAACGAAGAAGTACGGCGCAACGCTCGCCGACGTCATCGAGACCGGCCGTCGCACGCGCGAAGAGCTCGATCTCGTCGACTCCGCGGGACTGGACCTGCGCCAGCTCGACGCGCGGGAACGAGAAGCCAAATCGCGGCTCGAGGAACGTGCGTCGGCGCTCACCGAGCTGCGCCGGGCGGCCGCAAAGCGCCTGGCAGCGAGCGTCGATCAGATATTGCCAGACCTGGGGATGCCGGATGGGCATTTCAGTGCTCTGCTGAGGCAGAACGCTGACATTGGCTCATATGGAGCAGAGGACATCGAGTTTCGCGTTTCACTCAACGTGGGGCACGAGGAGCGACCGTTGTCGCGCGTTGCGTCGGGCGGCGAGCTGTCTCGGGTAATGCTTGCGCTGAAGACGATTCTCGCCCGGCTCGACCGCGTACCGACGCTCGTCTTCGACGAAGTTGACGCCGGCATCGGTGGTCGTGTCGGGCTCATGGTCGGAGAGACGATGCGTGGCGTGGCGGCGCACCATCAGGTGTTCGCGATTACTCATCTCCCGCAGATCGCGGCGCGGGCGCATCAGCACATTCTCGTGTCCAAAGGCGCCCGCGGCGGCGTGACGACGGCCGACGTCACCGTGCTCACCGGACCGGATCGAATTTCCGAGGTCGCGCGCATGCTCGGCGGCGATCCCGAGAGCGAAGTGAGTCGCGCGCACGCGCGCGAGCTGCTCGATAGCGCGGCGGCGCCGGAGCTCGCGGGAGCCGGCGCGGCGACGAGCGACGCCAGGCCTCAGCGTCCGCGGCGCGGCAAGCGATAGTAAATTCGAAACTCGATCTGATCGCGGTGATACTGCGGCGTCAGACCGCCTGTCGCCGTGATCGTCTGGAGATGCGTGTAGAATATCTCGAGCGGCACGACGCTGACGCTGCGTGCATAACGAGCGACGGTCGAGTAGCCGAAGCCAAATCCGATCCGTTGCTCCGTCGACGCGGCAAAGAGCGGAGGCTCCGTGACGTCGGGCGACGTGTACTTGCTTGGCGCCTGATGCCGGAACGTGTAGGCGCCGTGAATCGTGAAGTAGTCGGTGAGGAGCAAGCGAGGCATCGCTTCGGCTTGTATTGCATTTCCCTCGCGCCACGTCCCGGCGACTGGCACGTCCATCGGGAATAGATCGTAGTCGCTATTGGGTAGCCTGGGGACGGCCGAGCTCGTGAAGAACGCGGTGTACTGGGCGGCGAGCGTCGCCATGAGTCGGCGGCCGAGCCCGAGGTCGACGATGGCGCCGCCGTTGGCACTCGTCTGGCCAGTGCCGATTCCTACCTCGTAGGGCACGGTGCCGCTCGGTGTCTCGAGCGATGAGCCGATGCTCAACACACCCCGCAACGTCGCGCGGAGACGAACTCCCGTGGAATCGCGAAATCCGTCGACCAGTTTGTAGAGCGCCGAGATTTCCACGTCGCCGATGCCGATACGCGTGGGGGATCCGAGCGAGTCGTAGGCGGCGCCCGAGGTGGCCGTCACGAGCTGCTGCAGCTGAAGATTCGCCGCCGGTGCGTTGGCGCCCGCGGGCTTGTCGAAGGCAACGCTGCCGCCTAACAACGTGCTGATCGTCGTAGCGAGCGCCGCGAGCTGCGCTTCCACTTGCTGCTGAGCCGTACCGAATGGCGCGAAGGCGCTCGTTTGCGGGCTCGTGCCATAGAGAGCCTGAATTGCCGCCTTGTAGGAAACTGTCTTCGCGAGCGCGGCGTTCGCCGTCGCAAGGTCGGCCGCCGAACAACTTCCGGATTGCGAACAGTTGTCGAGGTAACTGCTCAACGCCGAATTCTGGGCGCCGAGCTCCAAGATCAGTTGATTGTTCGCGGTTTGAGCATCAGCATTGCCCAACTGCGCCGGATTGGGCCCGACGTTCGCACCCGTAGTCCCGTTCAGACGCCGCGGATTCAGCTCGACAAATACGTCCGTCTTGGTTTGTACGATCGGCACCATCACGCCGATCGTTAGGCGATCACTCACGCCGTACGCGAGCGAGAAGGGCGTCGTCACGTATCGCGCGGCAACGTTCGCGAACGTCTGGCCGAGATTGAGCGAGATGTTCGGGTCGCCCGTGAGCGTGCGAAGCGCCGACTGGGCGGCCGCCAATCCCGGGAACTGGCGCACGCCGAGCGAGTCGAAGCTGAACGAGTTGCCGAGGGGATGCAGATGATGTGCGCTGTCCGCGGCGGCGTCGTAAACCTGATCGAGCCGCGTCCAGACATTCATGGCGCGCAGGACGAACGCGCCTTTGGGGAGCGTCCGAGCGTCCTCGGTATTGCTCAGCGGTACCGGATATGGCGGGAGCTGCGCCCTGGCCGGACCCGATGCGCAGACGAGAGCGACGACGATCAGCAGCGACGCACGCCGGAGGAACTGCCATCGTCTGCGTGCGTCGCCAATCCGGTGCGGTTCGGTCGCGGCCTCGTGCATTCGTTGACGTCAAGGACGGAGGTTATCATTCTACCCGGTCACCGCCCAAAATGCATTCACGATCGTGACACTGCTTCCGCCGCCGCGCGTTCCGTGGCAGATCACCGGCAACCACTGGATCGCGTTGCCGTGCATTCACCCCGTTGACGGCTCGCTGTACGCGCTCGGTGTTCTGCATCGCGGTTCCCGCTCGGCGATCGAGCTGGCGGGCAGCCCCGACTTCCTCCAGGGAAGCGGTGCGCCGTTGCTGCGACCGACGCTCGCCGTCGGCCAGACCACGCGCGACTTCGGCGGTGCGCAGATGGCCTGGGAGCGCGCGCTCGGTTGGATCCCGACGTTCTCGTGTACGATTGGGAGCACGGTGGTTCGCGGAACGATCTTCGCGCCGTACGGCCGCGACGCCGACGTCGCGGGCGCCGTGTACGCACTCTCCGTAGAGAATCGCGCCGGCGAAGCCGCGGACATCGCCATCGGACTCGACGGACGCTTCACGCATCGGCAGATGCGCGTGCGTTCGGCACGTCCGTTCGCGGATGGGAATGTCGTGTCGCGTGGCGCCGACGACGTGATACTGCTCGAGGGAACTGCACCACCGGGCGAGGTTGCGGTCGGCATCGGAGCGGACGGACCGGTCGAGATCTCGGTCGGCGGAGCGACGCCAGGTGAGTTCTCGCTTCGTCGCGTCGTTAGGGTCGAGCCGGGCGCACGCGAGCACGTGGCCTTTTACGTCGCCGTCGGTCCCGAGCGTGATGGCGCGGAAGCGGCCGTGCGTGTGTTGCGTCGTCGCGGATGGCGCGAGCTGCTCTCGTCGACGCGAGACGCGTTGCAATCCTTGCAGCAGACCGCGACGAACGATGTCATGGACCGTCTCGTCAATCGCAATCTGCTGTTCGCGTATTTCTACTCCGTCGGACGCGCACTCGACGACGCGCATTATTACATCGTGCGCACACGCGCGCCCTGGAACGGCCGCGGCGTCACGGTGCGCGACTGGGAAGCGCTGGCGTGGGTCATACCCGCGGTGCAGCTCGCCGACGCGCCGCTCGCGCGCGAATTACTGCTCCGCGCGTGCGAGCTCCACGGCTACGCACCCGGGCGCGGCGTGCATTATATGGATGGCACGCTCTTCGAGCCGGGCTTCACGCTCGAGGGCGCGGCCGCCTACGCGCTTGCGACCGACCGCTACATTCGCGACACGGGCGACGACCAGATCGTCGAGGAGCCGGTGCTCGCCGACACACTGTATCTCGCGGCGGACGATCTCGCGGCGCGGCGCGATCGGCGCGTGCCGCTTTACCACACCGAAGTAAGTCCGTCAGGCGTACCGCCAGCGCATCCGTTCAGTCTGCATGGAAACGCCGTCGTTGCGCAGGCGTTCGACATTCTGCGTCGCACCCTCGATGAGGAGACCGCGCGTGAAGTCGAAGATCCCGAAGCGGTGCGAGCAGCGATCCGGCGACACTTCGTGATCGATCGTGACGGGAAGGACCGGTACGCATCCGCGATCGATCTCGCGGGCGGCGTGTCGTTCGACGATGATCCACTTGGGTCGACGTTCTGGATTCCCCTGTACGATGCCGTGGCGCGGCAGGATTCGACGTACCGTCGCACGGTGAAAGCGTTCACGAGCGAGCCGCGTTCGCTCGCGCAGCAGTGCGCGCGATTGATTGGTCCGGACGCGCCGGCGGTGTTGCAGTGGCTTCGCCGGGCGCCGCTCGACGGCGGTTTCGCAGCGGAGGAGGTCGACGGCGACGGCCGCGCTCGCGCCAATGGCGGCGATGCAGCGTTGTCGGGTCTGTTGGCGTGGAGCGTGTGGTACGCAGTGAATGCGCTCGGGGAAAAGCCGTGAGCGGGTGGAGGGTAGAGGGTTGAGGGTAGAGGGTTGAGGGCAGAGAGTTGAGCCGCTTGTCGGCGACGGACGGCGCGGCCTATATTGAGCGGCACGACGCGGGAATAGCTCAGTTGGTAGAGCACAACCTTGCCAAGGTTGGGGTCGCGGGTTCGAGTCCCGTTTCCCGCTCTGGGATGAACGAGAAGAGGGAGCGGCCGGCGCCGCTCCCTCTTTAGCATTTACTGAAGTGCGGCCGGGGTGGCGAAATCGGCAGACGCGAGGGACTTAAAATCCCTTGGGGGCAACCCCATCCGGGTTCGATTCCCGGTCCCGGCACTCGTTGGGCAGGGTTGCCTCTACCTGGGCCGTCACTACTCCGTTCGAAGCGCAATCATCGGGTCGCATGCCGCCGCGCGGTGAGCCGGAACCCAGCTCGCGGCGAGCGCAGCCGCGGTGAGCAGGAACGCCGCGCCGGCGAATGTCACGGCGTCGGTGGGCGGCACGCCGAAGAGGAAGCTGGCGAGAAGTCGTGTCGCTGCCGCCGCGATGGCCAAGCCGAGCACGACACCCGCGCCGGCAAGCATCAAACCCTGGCGCAGCACCATCCGGAGAATCGTGCCCTGCGCGGCCCCGAGTGCCACGCGCACGCCGATCTCGCGCGTGCGCTGCGCGACGCTGTACGCGATCACGCCGTAAATGCCGAGCAGCGCGAGGACGAGCGCGACCACTCCGAGCGATCCGGTGACCCACAACGCGAGTCGTTGCGGAAAGAGCGACAGCGCCGTCGCCTCGCTCATCGTTTGTTGGTCGAGGATCGGCAAGTGCGGGTCGAGCTCCGCTACGATGCGCCGGAGCGCCCCGGCGGCGCTGGCCGTTCCGGCGGTGCGGACGAGGAGGTTGGCGTGCGGCACGTACCACTGCGCCAGCGGCACGTAGAGGTAGTTGAGCGGTGTCTCGTCCAGCGAGCGGTACTTGGCGTCGCGCGCGACGCCGATCACGGCGATCAGACGGTTGCCGTTGCGAATCGTCCGCCCCACCGCGTCCGTCGTTCCGAACAGGCGTTTGGCAAAAGTCTCATTCATTATTGCGACATCTCGCCCGCCATGGTCGTCGGCTTCCGTGAACGCGCGGCCATGGACGAGCGGGATGCCGATCGCGGCGAAGTAGTCGGCGGTGATCACGTTCCAGTCGGCGCTCCACTCCTGCCCCTTGGGGGCGGGGTGGCCATCGGCGAGGATGGGACCGAAGCCCATCGCGCTGCCACTGAGAGGTAACATCACGGAGAGCGCCGCGTGCGCGACGCCCGGCACACGGCGCGCGTGCTCGAGCAGCTGCTGCGCCTGATCGAGCCCTCGGGTGGAATCGTAGCCCGCGAGGCGGAAGTCGAGCGAGACGATGTCGATCCCGCCCGTGCTGAAGCCGGGGTCCACGGAGCGCGCGCGAAGGAGCGACCGCCCGAACAGGCCGGCGACGACGAGGAGGAGCATCGAGACCGCGATCTGCGAGACGAGGAGCGCACTGCGCAGCCGGTGGCGACGCGTGGTGCCGGCGTCGCTCTTGAGCGCCGGCACGAGGTTCGGCTTGGTGCTCTCGAGCGCCGGGAGCGCGCCGACCACGAGGCCCACGAGGAGCGTGATTCCCAGCGCGAACGCGAGCACCGGCGCGTCGATCGTGGGATGCACGATGATCGGCACGGGGAGCTTGGGAACGAGCGACATCACCGCCGCGACGAGCCAATGCGCTAATACCAATCCGCTCAAGCCCGCGCCCACGCCGAGGACCAGGCTTTCCGTGGCGAGCTGGCGCACGAGCCGCGCGCGCGACGCGCCAAGCGCGAGACGAACCGCGATCTCGCGCTGCCGGCCGGCCGCGCGCGCGAGCAGCATGCCGGCGACGTTGGCGCTGGCCACGACGAGCACCAAGCCGGCGACGACAAACATCGCCGCCATGAACGCGCCGACGACCGCGTGTCCGTCGCCGGGGATGAGCGAGAGGGGCACGACGCGTACGCCGTCGAGATCCGCCTCGTCCTTGTACGTCCGGCGCAGCCGCGCCGCGATCGACGCGAGCTCCGCCTGGGCCTCGCTTGCCGCGCGCCCAGGTGCGAGCCGCCCCACGCCGACGAGCCAGACCGATTGCCGCGAACTGAACAACGTGACGCTATTGGCCAGCTGCGCCCAAGCCCGAAGAGGAATCCAGAGATCCGGCGCGATCACGAACGGCCCCTGGAACCTGGGCGCCGCCACACCGACGATCGTGAACGGCGCGCCGTTCAAATCGACGGTGCGGCCCACGACGCCCGAGTCGCCGCCGAACCGCTTCTGCCAGTAGCGATCGCTCAGAACGATGAGCGGTGCCGAATTGCCCTCTGTGTCATCGCTAGCGCCGAAGAGGCGACCGAGTCGCGGGCGCGCGTCGAGCGTCTGAAAAAAATTGCCGGAGACGACGCCGCCCTGGACAGCCTGGCCGTCGTCGTGATCCGTGAGACTCAACGCCCGGGGCTCGACGTCCATTGCCGCCATCGCGGTGAGGCTCGATGCGCGAGCATAGTCCCTATAAGTCGCATACGAGAAGGTGTCGAAGCCCTTGCCGTTGCGCGTGCCTCCAATGGTGACGACACGATCGGCGTGGCCGATGCCGGGCGGCGATTGCAGCAGCAGCGCGTTTGCGATCGTGACGATCGCCGTCGTCGCGCCAACACCGATGCCGATCGAGAGCACCGCCACTGCGGCGAAGAGCGGCGTGCGCCGGAGACCGCGCAGCGCCAGTCGCGTGTCGGCCGCGAGGGACTCCGACCAGCGGGCGCCGCGCGTCTCGCGCGCGTCGGATGCGATCACCGTCATGTTGCCGAATTCACGCCGCGCCGCAATCCTGGCATCGGCGCGCGACATGCCGCGTGCGATGTAGCGTTCCGTGGCCTCCTCCACGTGCGCGCGCATCTCCTCGTCCATCTCGCGCTGGAGCCGACCGAACAGGAACACGGCCCGAAGTCGGAGCATCAGCTGTCGCAGGAGTCGCATCGCGTCAGGCCCGCTTGAGAATGTGAGAAAGGGCGCCGGCGAATCGCTCCCATTCGGCGCGTTGCGACTCGAGTTGCTGACGGCCCGCGGCGGTGAGCGAGTACACCTTGGCGCGCCGACCGGTATCGGTTTCCTTCCACACCGCCCGCACGAGGGCGCGCTCCTCCAGACGGTAGAGCGCAGGGTAGAGCGAGCCGGCGTTAACCTGCAGCACGTCGCGGGATACGGTCTGAATGCGCTGCGCCAGGTCGTAGCCGTTGGTCGGCTCGGACCGGAGCAGCTGGAGGACGATCAGGTCGAGGGTACCCTGGAGAAGCGGAGTCGGTTTGTGCATGACGTATCACTAGGTTGTCTAGTTATATAGACGGACTAGCGATCCGGCAAGTTTCGGCGGCGTGTCAACCGGCGTTCAGCACAGAGCGATACCGTTGAGCACTTCGGCTCGGTCGGCGCACCCGGAGATCCCGGACTGTAGTCGTTCGATGGTGCGGCGACCATGTTGATTCAAGCGACTACGCGAAAAGACACCTTCAGAATGCACTATCTCAGTGACGCCTGGTGTTGCTCGTAGTAGCATTACTCCACATCATCCTCGCACTCCCCAAACTCAGCCGCCTTCTCAGTGGCAGGTGAAACATGGAGCTGAAGAAGGTTCTCGAGACTCTCAGAGCGAATGCGGCGCAGTACGTACGTGCCTTTGCTGAGATTCTGACTTCTCCGCGTCTGTACTTCGTGCCCGAGACGCGAGAGTCAAACTCGGGAGCGGAGCCGCAGGTCGTCGGTGCCGAGGGTCCGAACCAGAAAGAAAAGACGCTGTCGAATGCGAACCTGCTGGTGTTTGGCGCGATCAGCGTGTTTCTGGGATCCGCCGTTTGGCAGTATTTGCTGGGGAGAGAAGATTCGCTCCCGCTGGCAGGGCGCGTTGCGATCGTTTTGGTGCTCTGGTGCCTGATCGGTGCGGGCGCACATGTCGTTTGTCGAATCGTAGGTGGCAAAGGCTCGGCGATTGATACTTTAGCCGGAACGATTCAGACGCTCGCCGTGACGTACGTGATAGGGACGCTGCTGACGCTCCTCCTGGTCGGGAAGACGCTCGGCGCTAGGCCACAGCTGCTCTATGCGGCGATTCAGTGTGCTCTACTGCTTGCGCTCCTGCCTCCAATCCTGGGCCGCATTCATCGCCTAACGCGGTCTCGCGCCGCAGGGCTCCTGGTAGTGCCACTTTTTGCAAGCGCCTTGAGTTTCCTGGTATGGAATGGTAGGCTGGGAGCACCGCGAGCAACTTCGCCAGAGCTGGCCTCTGCGAGGTCGCCGGTGATGAGCCTCGCTGGCTCGCCCGAGCCAGGCCCGAGCGCTGGAGGCGATATCCTTCCAGCGCGAGGAACGGTGCCGCAACTTGGGCAAGTTTTCATTCGATACTTCCAGCCTCAAAGCGCGCAGCCTCCGCATGTGTCGTTTGTCGAAAACAAGGCCGATAGCACTCAGGTGTTCTGGTTTCCCTTGCGAGAATGCGAATCTGAGCGGAAGTGTCCTTACAGGCCCTGGTGGCGCAAAGCGGATGTGAACGTAATTGTGGTTCCAGACGACGTCGTTGTAGGGATCATGGAGCTTCACAACACCTGCTACGGGCTTCTCAGGGTCAATCCGGACTCGGACTATTCGATGGCGTGCCAGGGGCAACGGCTGAGAGTAGTCACAGCTCCAACTACGTGGCGAAGCACGGGGCAGCCACCGAGAACGGAATGGCTCGCGGCACGCTGGCCGTTGAACCCGTAAGGCGACGCGATCAGCTGCTGAAATTCACGCGGGCTTGTGGCCGGCTGCTACCACGATCGGTGCCGTCCAGCGAAACGGTCCCCACTCGATCGCGAGCGTCCCGCGCTTGTCGTCGGCACCAACGATGGAGATCGTGAAGCGCTCGACCGGTGCGCTCGGTGTCTCCGTGTGCATGCGCGCCATGCCGAGGTCGCGCGCGCCGTCGTACTCGGTACCCCACTGGCCGCTCTGCTTATTGACGATCAGGTCCGCATCGCCGGTGGTGCGTGGAACGGTCCACAACGTATAGGTGCCCGGCGGTACCGCGATCCCGGCGAGCGTGATCGGTGTTGACGTCGTGAACTGTGTCGCGGCGTTCGCTCCCGTGCGCCACACATAGTCGAACGGCACGACGCCGCCGAGCAGTTTCCGCCCGCGCGCGAGCGGACGCCCGTAGTCGACGGCGAAAGTGGCGGCGCCGATTCGCGCGCGCGCCGTGTCTCGAACGCTCAATTGCTTCAGGCCGTTTTTCGCCTCGAGCGCCGCGAATTGCGCACCGATCGCCTGCACGTTCGCCGGTTCGCTGAGGCGCGTGACGTCCACTTTGTACGTCGTTCGCGCGCCGGAGTAGGTGAGCAGGCGATGGCTCGAGTCGAGCGTCGCCTCGCCGACGCCGGAGAGCCAATCGTGCCATACCTCCGCCTTGTTGCCTGGCAAGCGGCGTACGGTTGCGTGTCCCAGCGGGAAGCGGTCGAACTCGCGGTCGATGTAGAGTTGCCGGAGCGGCACGGTGTCGGCAGCGGGTGTGGTCGCTGCCGGCGGTCGTGCGAGTGCCGCCGCGAAATAGAGCTCGTACAGGCTGTACATCTGCGGCACATGCGCCACGACGGGCTCACCGCCGTGCGCGAACGCCCAGCGCGTGAAGTCTGCGCTGTCGCGCTTCGTCATGATCACGGAATCGCGAGTCACGTCAGCGATGACGTGCCGCTCGCGCGTATTTGCGAGCTCGCTCGGCGTCGTGATGTCCATCTCCAGGTGGCGGATGCCGCCGTCGGATGCGAGCGTGATGTTCGCATGCCGCTGCCGCACGCGCGGGAATCGGTCGACGCCGTCGATGGTCAGCGTGTTTCCCCGCCGCACCACATTCTCGACAGAGATAGTATCGTTGCCGAGTCGCGTGATGAATCCGAAGCGTTCGGGGGCCTGGCTTCGGCCGCAGCCCGCGAGTGCGAGAAAAGCAAGGATGAATCGTCTCATGAACTCACGTTCCCGCGCCGGCGCGCGGTACGCAAGGCGATTCAGTCAGATGTCTGTAAGGAATGCGCCGAGCCGCGCACCGAGTGCAGCTAGCGCAGCGCGGCGAAGAGCTCCTGCTGTCCGCGGAGTATGCGTGCCGACTCGTTAGGATTCGGCTCGAGGCTCCATTCGCCGCGCTCGTGCGTGCCGCCAAGGATGATCCCATCCTGACGCGGCATCATATAGAGATCGCCCGGGCCGATGGTGATGTAGTCCACCTCCGGCTGCGGTGCGAGCACCGTGAGCTGCCCCTTGATCGGCAAGATGTCGGGATCGTTGAACAACTTGCCCGCGGCGAGACCGGTGCAATTGACGATCACCGGCTCGCTCAATGCGACGATCGATCGTGCGTCGGCGAATTCCCGAAGTATGACATGGCCGCCGGCGATCCGAAAATCCTGCAGCACGGCCGCGAGGTAGGTCGACGGCTCGATATGCATCGTGAGAAATCGCGACGTGTGATATCCGGGGAAGGGGCTCTCGTGCGGTGTGAGCACGGTACGTGGAAGCAGCTCTCGCAGGAATGCGGCTTCCCATGCGCCCGCGGCGCCGCTGGACGTCGCCGACGGCGACGAGATCGAATAGTTCTCGCGCCAGCCGATGCCGTACTTCGCGCCCACGAGATTCTGGTAATACCGATATGCGAATCGCGAGGCGCGCACGAATTGCGTCTCGAACAACGGCGTTACGAGCTCGGAGTCGACGACGGTGACCGGCGACCACTGCGCTCCCGCGATGTTCGACGTGGTGTTCGGCGGCAAGTCGCGCGCATAGATCGTTACGCTGAAGCCGCGATCCTGGAGCAAGCGAGCGGTCGCGAGGCCCACTGCGCCGCATCCGATGACCGCTGCCTGGCGCAGCGTGGCTGCAAGCGCGAGCTCGGCGGCCATGTCCGCCGTACCCCACGACAGCGACACGCCGCCGCCGCCGTGGCCATAATTGTGAATGAGCAGCTTCTCGTCGACTGAATCCGCTCGGACGAGAAACCCCGTCCGCCGGTAAGGCCGCAGCCCGACGACTTGCCGGATCACTCGATCCTGCGATACACGAACCGGCGCCAAGCGTCGCCGTGTGGCGCGGCGCGACTCGCTCGCGCCGCGCAACGCCGTACAGCCGCCTAACGTCTGCGCCCCGCAGGCGAATGCGATCCACTTGAGCGCGGTGCGCCGTGATACCGTCACGGAATTGGCAATCCGTATGTCGTGTCGATGGTCTCCAACCTTTGCCGTTGGCAGAACGAGCGCAAGATCTCACCCCGAGCGATGCGAAACTGCAACTCGCACCGCCCGGGGCAGACCCGCGTGCGATCAAAACAGAATCCCGAAGCTCACCGGTACCGACTGAATCGACTTGAGATTCGTCGCTCCGTGCTGCGTGTAGACGTTCTGCACGCGTCCCTCGACGAACGCGGAGAGGCGCCCGATGTTGATCGCCAAACCCGCTCCACCGTCCAAGCCAAAGTTGAATTGCGACGTCGAGGTGGACTGGCCGCTTGGCGCCGTCAACGAGTTCATGACGTTGAAACCGCCAAGTCCGGCAAGCAGATAGGGGCGCACCGGCCCGGGCACAAGGTCGATTTGCGTGCCGGCAACGCCGCCAAGGATGTTGCTCGAACCGGTTTGCGACGCCTGAAGCGCCTGGGCCAGATCGAAATGTTGATAGCCCAGATTCAGCCGGAGCGGGAATCCGCCCAGGTTCACCAACAGAAAGCCCTGTCCCTGCACGCCAGTCTTGAACGCATTGCGCGCGTTGGCGGTGGGGACGACGACGCCCCCGGCGAAGCCGACTCGAACGAGGTGCTGGTCGGACATCTGGGCCCGAAGGCTCTCGGCCTGGATCAACAGGATCGACGAGAGCGCGAGCTGAAGAGCGAGAGACGTCCTCATGGTGCCATCCTCCGTTGTGAGTGCGGCGGATGGTACGCAGCGAAGATCAGCGCTACCTCACGCGCAAATCATCTCGCGTGATTTCGGGGATTGGGAGCGACTCACTGCTGACGGCAAATCGTTCCCGAGCGAGATCGGCAACGCGATCGCGCAGCTCGGGCGATGGCTTCTCGGCGCTGTAGAGATACGCGATGATCGATCGCGGGACGGCATCGTCGAAAATGCACCAGCGCGCGAGCCGCTGGCCGTCGATCGCGAGGCTGGAGCCGTTGCCATGTAGCGTCATCGCGCGTAGCCCGCGCTGACTGGTGTAGATCCAACACTCGGACATCACCCGGCGTGCTTCAGCGTAGTCCTGCGACGCGACGGCAATATTGGCAGGCTCCATGTGCGCTCCGATGACACGGGAGGACGTAGGCGTCGTCCTCGTGTCCAAATATCGGACGCGCACGGAGAATGTTGAGCGCGCTCTGAGCGGTAAAGGGCGGGAACTCGCTTCCCGCCCTTCACCAGAATCAGAACGGAACCGTGTCCGTCTCGGTTTTCGTCGGCTCACTCTCCGACGCGAGCTGGAACTCGCTCTCGCTCGCTCCGGCATCCGCGCGTTGAGCTGCCTTGGCGGGCCAGATCACGCCGTCGCAGGAACGATTGCGACACTTGTAATCCGGCGCCTTCGGATTGCGCTTCGAAAGACGGTTGTCCCACATGCGACCACCGCACTTCGGACAGCTCGGTTCGTCCAGCGCGAGCGGCCCCGTCGCCGGGCCGGGAAACGTTGTCTCTACGTGGACAGACTCGGTCGACGTCTCTTCGGTCTGCTCGGCGCGCCGGCGCTCGCGTGCCTCGAGGCGCGCCACGCGTCGCGCGTAAGCCGCCGCAGGGTCATCGAGCGGCTTTGCATAACGACCGTCGCCGTCGACCTGCACCCAGTTCTGCTCGAAGCCGTAGAGCTCGTGCGCGATGCCAAAGCGTACCGCGGCGCGCTTGAACGCATCCGTCGCCGCGGACTTGTAATCGCGTCCCGTTCCCACGTCCTCACGAATGACGCCGAGAATCTGCAGACGCGCCTTGAAGGAGCAGGTCTGCTCTCCGTTCTCATCCTGTCCGGCAAGAGTCGGTAACAGCTCGAGCGTGAGGTCCCACTCTCCGGGAACGACGCCGTCCAGCCGCTCGCGAACCGTGTTCGCGTCGATGTACGCGACAAACCGCGCGACGAATTTCCCATCGCGCAGGACCGGTTTGCCGTCCTGCCGCCAGGAGATCACGCCCGCGGGCAGGGGCGCGGAAAGCTTCGACCAGATGTCCATCTTTTCCATGTGTGTCTCGTGTCGAGCGATCATGCTCTCATCCCACCGTTGTTGGTTCGTCCACTGTGCTGCCTGTCAGCCATTCCAACCCGTTGCGCTTGTCCAACCGCCGGACATGCGACGCCGTGCTCGCAGTACCATCCGTGTCTTCGATCCAGAAAGACGAGGTGGGCTTTGGCCGCCCCGTCCGCCGTCTCATCGACGCGAAATAACCGCTCGACCGACGTACCCTGTCCGCACTTCTCCTGCGCGTTGAGCTCCTTCACCCGAAACTGCGCCGCCAGCTTCTTCGCCACGGCCGGCTTCGGTTTGGCGCGGCTGCGCCCGCGATCGCTCGGTCTGCTTCCTCCGCGAGCGCCGGTCTTGCGATCGGGCTTCCGCTTTTGACGCTTGTTGCTCTGCCCCGATTTGTTGACTCGCGACACCGCAACTCCTATCATCTGTTACAGATGTAAGTATTGTTCGGGGTTCGTTCGGTATCATATTATAGAGGGCGTGTTACAAATGTCAACCCGCCGAAAACGATCACAGGCAGACGCCCTCGGCTTCCCCGATCTGACGCCACTCGGAAAGCACATCGAAGTGCTTCGCATCGGACGAGGCCTTTCGAAACAGCGCCTCGCTCGCTTTGCCAGCACCTCACGCCAGCAGATCTGGCGAGTGATGACGGGCAAGGCGGAGCTCACCGATTCGCTGCGGCAGCGGTTGGCCCACGCGCTTCAGGTGGCGACCTCCGAGTTATCTCCGAACGCCAGCTCCCTCCCGAACGTTCGCGGCGCAACGACGCGAAACGCGCCGAGCATCGGTATCTCGCTCGAGACATATCTGGCGGCGCCAGCGCTCGCCGAGCGAACTCTGCGCACACTGCCTAACGGCGAAGCGGGACGCGAGCTCAAGCGGGCAATCCTCACCGCGCTCGAAGACCTCGCGATACAACATCACATCGCGCTGCCGGCGGAGTTTTTCGATCTCCGTCGTCGCGTCCTTACCGACGAGCTGTAAGGTGTCCTCGAGGCTGGCGCGCCTTGTGCACGAACCGCGCTGACATCCCTCGAGCGAGCGCACCGATGGAAACTGGAATCGATTTTCTGAGGACTCAAGTCGACAACGCCGTCGCGCAACATGACGCGTTTCTTCGCGCCGTCGTCGATCACGAGTCGCAAGCCCAGGATGCACGCTTTCGAGATCTCTGTGCGCGCCACATTCCGCGGATGCGCGAGCATCAGCGCATGCTCGACGATTTCCAGCGGGCCATCGCCGCTCCGGTTGGACAGGGGAGTCCGCTCGACAACATTGGCGGCGCGCTGAAACGCGCCGCTGGAACGGCATTCGGAATGGCGAGAGAGTTGGCAGATGCTCCGCGCCAGAGCGATTACGCGCGCCTCGTTGGCGATATCGTGATGGCTCGTCAGGCGGAAGACACCTTCAAAACGTTCCGTGATGGCGGTCGACAGCTCGGCATTCAACAGCTCGCCGATCTCGGCGCCGTTGGTGAGCGGCATCACGATGACTACGTCAATGAAGCGAATCATCTCGTGCAACAGATGTTCGTGGAAAATGCACGTGGCGCGGAGCACGTCATTGCATCGTCGACGACGCGGTCCCACGACGTGGGCGCACCGTGAGCGGTGCTTCTGACGTAGCGAAGGCTGATGTTGGAGAGCCATAGCGGTCCCGAATAGCGAAATACTACTGCCTCCGTTGATTTGGCTCTGCTAGCTTTTGCGTCATGACTGACGTCGTGGCGCTCGCGGCGGAGCTTCTGGCAATCGATTCATCGACCGGCGCCGAAAGTGGCGCGATCGATTTCGTGGCGCGTTGGCTGATTGCACGCGGCTGGAATGTGAATCTTCAGGAAGTCACCCGTGGTCGAGCCAACGTCTGGGCCACTCGCGGTGGGCGCGGCGTCACCCTGTCGACGCACCTCGATACCGTACCGCCATATCTTCCGCCGCGGCTCCAGGGTGATCGCCTCACCGGCCGTGGCGCGGCGGACGCAAAGGGAATTGCGGCCGCGATGCTGAGCGCCGCCGATCGACTCGCCCAGAGCGGGGAGGAACGCGTCGACCTCTTGTTCGTCGTTGGTGAGGAGAAGGGGTCCGACGGCGCCCGAACCGCCAATCGGCTTCCGGCGACGAGCCGCTTTCTCGTCAACGGCGAGCCGACGGAGAGCAAGCTTGCGAGCGGCGCGAAGGGCTCGCAGCGTGTAACGGTGCGCATCCGTGGCAAGCCCGCGCATTCGGCGTACGCACATCTCGGGCGCTCGGCGATCGAGCCAATGCTGGCGTTGTTGCCGACGATTCATAATCTCTCATTACCGACCGACTCTGTGCTGGGCGACACGACGGTGAACATCGGAACGATTCGTGGCGGCACGGAGGCAAATATCGTCCCTGCCCTGTGCGAGTCGGAGGTGATGTTTCGTCTGGTTGGACCGGTCGAGCCGCTGCGCGAGATGCTCGTCGAGTGGTCACGCGGAACGGCGGAGCTGGAGTGGGGCTCATTTATCCCCGCACAGCATTTTCATACTATCAGTGGCTTCGATGTCGCTCCCGTCGCCTATACAACGGACATACCGCTCCTCAGCCGATGGGGAACGCCGCTACTCTTCGGACCCGGTTCCATTCACGTTGCGCATACGCCTGACGAGTACGTCGACGTCCGCGAGCTCCGCGCGGCCGTGGACTCGTACGATCGGATCGTCAGATCCCTCCTCGCGAGTTGATTATGGCCCCATCAAGCTCTCGACACCGTGATGGCAGTGGCGAACGACGCCGCGTCGCCGTCCTTGGTGCGACAGGTGCTGTCGGACAGAGGTTCGTCCGGCTTCTCGAGAACCATCCGTGGTTCGAGATCGCGGAGCTGGCGGCATCCGAGCGGTCTGCAGGACGCGCGTACGGCGAGGCGGTGCGTTGGGTAACGCCGGGGCAGATGCCCAGGAGCCTTGCGGGTAAGACGATCGTCGCTTGCGATCCCTCAGCGGTGTCCTCCGACATCGTATTTTCGGCGCTCGACTCGAGCGTCGCCGGCGACGCCGAGATGGCATTCGCGCGGGCGGGCAAGACGGTCTTGACGAATGCGAAGAACCACCGCATGGCGCCAGACGTGCCACTCGTCATTGCCGAGGTGAATCCAGGGCACCTTCGGGTGCTCCAGTCGCAACGACGGCAGCGAAAGTGGAGCGGTGCCATCATCGCGAACGGCAACTGTTCTGCAATCGTGACGACGCTTGCGCTCGCGCCCATTCATGAGCGTTTTGGAATCAGCGAGGTTTTCGTTTCGACGATGCAGGCGGTGTCGGGCGCGGGCTATCCCGGCGTGCCGTCGTTGGACATTCTCGGAAACGTGATTCCTTTCATCAACGACGAGGAGGACAAGCTCGAAAGCGAAGTGCGGAAGTTCCTCGGCACCGCTGCGAGCGATGAGATCGACCTCGCGCCGATGACCGTGAGCGCACACTGCAATCGCGTTCCCGTCGAGACGGGCCACACGGTTTGCGTCTCCGTGCGATTGCGCGAGCGCGCGAGTGCGCAGGAAGTCGAGGATGCGATTCGTCAATGGCAAGGCGCGCCCGAGGCGCGTGGTCTCCCTTCCTCGCCAGAGGCGGCGGTCGAGGTGAGTGATCTCCCGGATCGCCCGCAGCCACGACGCGACGTGATGCGAGGTAACGGCATGACCGTCACCGTTGGTCGTATACGACCGGATACGCTATTCGACGTCAAGCTGGTTGCGACGGGCGATAACGTCGTTCGCGGCGCCGCTGGTGCGTCGGTGTTGAACGCCGAGCTAATGGTGAACTGCGGCTTGCTGCCGCGGTGACGCGGTGCTCGTCGTCAAGTTCGGCGGCACCTCGGTCGGAGATGCGGAGGCGATTCGACGCGCCGCGTCGATCGTCGTTTCGCGGCGTGAACGTCAACCCATCGTCGTCGTGTCGGCCATGGCGGGCGTGACGAATGCGCTTCTCGCAATCGCCGAGCAATCGTCGCGTGGCCAGCTGATTGGCGCGATTCGAAGCATCGAGGGATTGCGCGATCGTCACATGGAGGAGGCGGAGCGCCTGCTCGGCGACACGACTGAGTGCGCGGAGGTCTGCGGAGAGATGAGCGTGATGATCGACGAGCTCGCGCATCTCACCGAAGCACTCAATACGTTAGGCGACGTGACGCCAAGAAGCCTCGATGCAATCGCCGCATACGGCGAACAGCTGTCGTCTCAGCTTGTCGTCGCTGCCTTCCGCCAGTGTGGCGTGCCGGCGGAACACGTCGACGCCCGGGAGATCATGATCACCGACGATGCCTTCACGCGCGCCGAGCCCGATGTCGACGCGATCGGCGAAACGTCGCAGCGCCTCCTCGCGCCGCTCGCGCGTGATGGGCGCGTGCCGGTGATGGGTGGGTTCATCGGATCGACGACGCGTCACCTAACGACGACCCTGGGTCGGGGCGGATCCGACTACAGCGCGGCACTCGTCGGCGCCGCGCTCCAGGTCGAGGCGATCGAGATCTGGACCGACGTCGACGGCATGCTCACGGCCGATCCGCGCGTCGTCGAAGGCGCGCGATTGCTCGATCGTGTCGGCTTCGACGAGGCATCCGAGCTCGCTTCGTTCGGCGCGAAAGTGCTGCACCCGATGACGATTTATCCCGCCGTGCGGCTCGGCATTCCGGTCTTCGTCCTGAACTCGCGTCGGCCCGAAGGGAAGGGGACGCTCATCACCTTCGATGCTCCGCGGCGGCCGGTGACGGCAATCGCGGGCAAGAGCGGCGTCACTCTCATCAGGCTGCGCACGCCACGAATGCTTCTCACGGAAGGCTTTCTGCGCACGACGTTCGATGTCTTTCATCGTCATCGCACATCGGTGGATGTCGTCGCCACGTCGGAGGTCTCCGTGTCCCTCACCATCGATGATGCCTCACGACTCGACGCGCTGCTTCCCGATTTGCGCGAGCTCGGTGACGTCGCGATCGAACGCAATCGCGGAATCGTCGCCGTGGTCGGCGCCGAGCTGAGCGCAGGAGGCGCGCATATGGCGCGGGCGCTCCAGGCCGTGCACGATACGCCGATTCACATGCTCTCATTGAGTGCCACCGGCATCAATCTCACGATCGTCGTTGACGCGGAGCAGGTCACGCCGGTGATGCGACGTCTCCACGATGAGTTTTTCGGCGAGGCCGCGTCGGCATGAACGCACGCCGCAAGCTGGCGCTCATCGGTATGGGAAAGATGGGCCGCGTGATCGAGCAGCTCGCGTCTGAGCGCGGTTGGGAGGTCGTCGCCCGAATCGGCGCCGACACGAATCGCGATGGCGCCGGGGTGACTCGCGCTTTACTGAAGAGTGCCGACGTCGCGATCGAGTTTACGACGCCGAAGGCGGCAGGGGCGAATATTCGAGCGGCGGTCGCGGCTCGATGTCCGATCGTGGTCGGCACAACGGGCTGGTTCGGCGAGCTCCCGGCGCTCTCGGAGTGGGTCGCGCAGCGTGGGGGCGCGCTCCTCACCGCGGCGAACTTTTCACTCGGCGTCAACGCGTTCGAGCAGATCGTCGCGGTCGCTTCGCGTTTGCTGAGTAGCGTCGCAGGCTTCGACGCGCACCTCGTCGAAACGCATCACGCGGCAAAGAAGGATGCGCCGTCTGGCACCGCGATCACGCTGCGCGCGGCGGCCGCTCGCACCTGGCCGCGAGAAATTCCAATCACGAGCATTCGGATCGGATCGGTGCCGGGCACGCACGAGCTTGTGTTCGACGCTCCGTTCGAAACCGTGACGCTGGCACACGTCGCGCGCGACCGGCGAGTGTTCGCCGAGGGCGCCCTGGTTGCGGCGGCCTGGCTCATCGGGCGAACGGGCGTGTTCACGATGCGTGACGTGCTCGACGGCGGACACTCGCGCGCGGGAGAAACATGACGACGCGACTGACAGGCTGTGGGACGGCGCTCGTAACGCCCTTTGCGCGCGACGGCTCGATCGACGAGCGGGCGCTGCGGTCGCTTGTCGACTGGCAGCTCGCCGAAGGCGTACATTTCCTCGTACCCTGCGGCAGCACGGGCGAAGCGGCAACGATGACGCCCGATGAACAACGACGTGTGATCGAGATCGTGGTCGAGGTGGCGAGAGGCCGTGTCCCGATCATCGCTGGAGCGGCATCGAACGATACGCAGCGCGCGATCGCTCTCTCCAAGGGAGCGAAGGCAGCCGGTGCGAGCCACCTCCTGCACACGTCGCCGATGTACAACAAGCCGCCGCAACGTGGAATCGTTGCGCATTATCGTGCCATTGCCGACGCCGTCGATCTCCCGATCGTCGTGTACAACATACCCGGTCGCACGGGGAGCAATGTCGAGGCAAAGACGACGCTCGCGCTCGCGGCGACGCCTGGGATCGTCGCGGTGAAGGAAGCGTCCGGCAATCTTGGACAGATCACGGACATTCTTCGCGATCGGCCGCCGGGATTCAGCGTCCTCTCGGGCGACGACGAGATGACCCTTGCCGTGATGGCGGCCGGCGGCGACGGCATCGTCTCGGTCGTCTCCAACGCCACGCCCCGTCTGATGCGCGAGCTGTGTGAATGCATGCTCGTGGGTAACATCGCCGACGCGCGCGAACGACATTTTCGTTTGCTCCCGTGGATGCGGGCGGCGTTCGTCGAGTCGAATCCGTTGCCGGTGAAGGCGGCGCTCGCGATGATGCGAAAGATCGAAAATGTGCTGCGTCTGCCGCTCGTGCCGATGGACGAGAAGCATGCGGGGAGCGTTCGTGGAGCGCTCGCGGCGGCGGGAGTCGCGATGTGAGCAAAGCATCAACGAGCCACGACCTGCTCGCTCGTCGCATCGCCGAGCTGAGCGCCGTCTCGAGCTCCGGCGCAATGCCTAACGACGCCGAGGAGGTCGTCGACGCGCTGCTGCGGGCGCTCGAGGCGGGTGACGTGCGCGCCGCCGAGCGAAGCGACCAGGGCGCGTGGCACGCGGTGTCCTGGGTGAAGCAAGGCATCCTGCTCGGCTTCCGCATCGGACAAGTCATCGACATGACGAGCTACGACGACCGAGGCGCGCCGGCGCGTTTCTTCTTCTTCGACAAGCATACGTATCCGCCGCACGGCTTCGATCTCACGGACGGCGTACGCATCGTGCCCGGCGGCTCGTCGATTCGCCGCGGAGCGTACCTCGCGCCTGGCGTCGTGTGTATGCCGCCGATGTACGTCAACGTCGGTGCGTACGTTGGCAAGAACACGATGGTCGATTCGCACGCACTGGTTGGTTCATGCGCGCAGATCGGCGAACGCGTTCACTTGAGTGCGGCGGCACAGATCGGCGGCGTCCTCGAGCCGGTGAGCGCAACACCGGTCGTGATCGAAGACGATGTCCTCGTCGGCGGCAATTGTGGCGTTTATGAGGGCACGATCGTTCGTGAGCGTGCGGTGCTGGCCGCCGGCGTGATTCTCACACGCGGAACACCGGTGTTCGACCTCGTGCGTGAAACGGTGTATCGCGGGGACGCGCATCAAGCGCTCGAGATACCAGCGGGCGCCGTCGTCGTTCCCGGTGCGCGTCAGATCCGCGGCGAATGGGCCGCGCGCGAAGGGTTGTCCCTTCAGACGCCCGTCATCGTGAAATACCGTGACGAACAGACGGATCTCGCGACCACCCTCGAAGAATGGCTGCGATGATCTCTCGGCCACCCGACGCGGAGGTTGCCATCATCGGCCTCGGCGTCATTGGAGGTTCGGTCGCCTTACGACTTCGGGATCGCGGGACGGCAGTTCGCGGTTTCAGCACAAGCGTGTCGGACAGGGCCGAGGCAGAGCACGCGGGTGTCGCGGTGTCACCGACGGTCGATGGTGCGGTGCGAGACGTGGGACTCGTTCTGATCGCGGTGCCGCTCGATCGCATTTCGGCGGTCGCCGGTCACGTGATGGGTGCCGCGCCGCAGAGCGCGACGATGCTTCACGCCGGCAGTTTGCAGCGTTCCGAAGCGTTGCAGGCGCTGCCGGAGATTGCGGCGAGACTCATTGGCACGCACCCCTTGGCTGGAAGCCACACGACCGGTTTCGCGGGCGCACGCGCCGATCTCTTTCGCGACGCGACCGTTTTTGTCGAGCAGCGTGCGGATGCGCGGCAACGAGAGGCCGCTGAATTTTTCTGGAGCATGGCTGGTGCCCGGCGCATCGAGTACGCCACCGCGGCGGCGCACGACGATGCGATGTCGCGGATCAGCCACCTGCCACAGCTGGCGTCCACGGCACTTGGCGCGACGCTCGCCGACATTCTGGAGCAGGCGCCTGACGAGCACCGGGTGAACCCGGGACCGGGGGCGCGGGACGCCACGCGACTCGCGATGAGCTCACTCGAGATGTGGCAACCGCTACTCGAGCGGGCGCCGACGGCGACCGTCGACGCGCTCCGCGCTCTGGAGGGCAACGTCCATCGTCTGCGCATCGCGCTCGAGGAACGGGACTGGCCCCTGTTGCGGGAGCTGTGGACACGTGGACAACAGTGGCGCGCGACGCTCGAACACGGAGAGCTGACGTGAGAGTGGAAGGAACCCTCCGCGTACCTGGCGACAAGTCGATCTCGCATCGATCGCTGATGCTTGCCGCGTTAGGCGATGGCCGCTCGCGTATCACCGGCATTCTCGAATCGGACGACGTCCGGTCGACGGCGGGAGTGCTGCGGGCCCTCGGCGCGCAGATCCCCGAGCTCTCGCCGGATCTCACTGTCGCGGGCGTGGGATTACGTGGGCTTCGTGCCCCGGTGACCGAACTCGATTGCGGGAACAGTGGCACGACGACACGCCTCATGGCGGGCATCGTCGCTGGGATGCCGGTCACGGCGACGTTCATCGGTGATGCGAGCCTCAGCAGGCGGCCGATGCGACGCGTCGCGAAACCGCTCGAGGCAATGGGCGCGCGCTTCGAGCTGCCTCCGCACGGCGGTCTGCCCATGGTCGTGTACGGCGGCGCGCTCAAAGACCTCGAGTGGCAGAGTGAAGTCGCCAGCGCACAGGTGAAGAGCGCCATTCTCCTCGCCGGACTCGTCGGCGGCGTACGCGCGGTCGTCGACGAGCCGGCGCCCACCCGCGATCACACCGAGCGCATGCTCGGCGCGCGCGGGGTGAATATCGTTAGGCACGGCACTCGCGTCGAGCTCGCGCCGGCTCACGGCTGCATCACCGCGCTCGACACCATCGTGCCAGCCGACCCGTCCTCGGCGGCATTCTTCGCGGGGCTCGCCGCTCTCGCCGACGGAGGGAGCCTCACGCTCGAGGACGTCTGCGTGAACGAAACGCGGACGGGTTTTCTCGAGACGCTGCGGAACATGGGCGCGTCGGTGGATTTCGCGCGCGATCATCTGAGTGGCGGCGAGTGGATCTCGCCCGTGGTCGTTAGGCCCGGCGCGCTGCGGGGCGTTCACGTCGGTGCGGAGATCGTGCCGTCCATGATCGACGAGCTGCCACTGCTCGCGTGCCTGGCGACGCGCGCCGAGGGCCAAACGGTGATCACGGGGGCCGCCGAGCTGCGCGTCAAGGAGAGCGACCGCATCGCTGCAGTCGTCGCCAACTTGCGCGCGATTGGCGCCGAGGCGACCGAGCTGGATGACGGGATGCGCATCGTTGGCTCGCGCAAGTCGCTGCGGGGATCGATCAGGACGCACGGCGATCATCGGTTGGCGATGTCGTTCGGTGTCCTCGGGGCGATGCCGGGCAACGAAATCGCAATCGACGATCGGAACTGCGTCGCCGTGTCGTATCCACGTTTCTGGTCTGACCTAACGACTGCCATTCGATGACGTCGCCGCGGCGTATCGTCGTCGCCATCGATGGCCCTGCCGCATCGGGAAAGTCATCGACGGCACAATGGGTCGCGCAGCGCCTCTCGTTCCGGCACGTCGACTCAGGCGCACTGTACCGGGCGGCAACGGCAGCGCAGCTGCGGCGCGGCACGAGCGAGGACGATTGGTCCGAGGACCAGGTCTGTGAATCGGCGCGCTCGGTCCGCCTCGTTCCGCGCGGTACGTCGCTCTCGCCACTGATCGACGGCGAAAATGTCGACGAGGAGCTTCGCGGAATCGAGGTGACGCGGCATGTCTCCCGCGTCGCGTCGATGGCACGGGTGCGCGCTTGGGTGAACGAGCGCGTACGCGAGGCGGCGCGCGAGGACGACGTCGTCGTCGACGGCCGAGACATGGGGACCGCCGTCTTCCCGGACGCGACCGTGAAGGTCTTTCTCGTGGCTGACCCGTGGGAGCGGGCTCGGCGAAGATTGGTGCAGCAGCTCGGACGCAGCCCGACGGACGACGACATCGCGGAGGAGACTGGCCGCCTCGTGCAGCGGGACGCTCGGGACGCCACGCAAACCGTTCAGGCCAAGGACGCGATCCTCATCGACACGACCTTCCTCACGCAAGAGGAGCAAGTGGAGCGGATCGTGGCGCTGGTGAAGGCTGTAACTCAGCGTGATGTCACGACTTCGGCGGTTGACGATGGATCCGGTGCGAGTTAGCTTAGATGGCTCACCTGGTCCGTCCCTCAGTCGGGACGGAGATTTATAGCACTCTCAACTCTCGTCGCGGCGAGTCTATGGTCCGCGAATTCTCTAGGAGACCTTCTCAAGGTATGTCCGAACTGGAAACCGAAACCCCCGCAACCGGCACGCTGTCGGAGCGTGAGCGACGCGACGCAGTCCGTGGCCAGCTTCGTCCGCTTGCCAACCGCCGTCCAGAACTCTACGACGAAGACGAGTACACGTCCGCCGATTATGAGCGGATGATGGAGCTCTATCAGGGCTCCATGGCGTCGATCGACGAAGGCGAGATCGTCAAGGCTCGCGTTCAGTCGGTCAACGACACGACCGTCGTCCTGGACATCGGCTTCAAGTCCGAGGGCACGATCGCGCGCGAGGAGTTCAAGGATCTCGAGCCGATCAAGCCAGGCGATGAAGTCGAAGTCCTGCTCGAGCACCTCGAGGATCAGGAAGGTGCCGTCGTCCTCTCGAAGAAAAAAGCCGATTTCATGCGCGTGTGGGAGAAGATCCGACTCGCGTATGAGAACGATCAGCCTGTTGAAGGAACGCTCGTGAAGAAGATCAAAGGTGGCGTTGTCGTAGATCTGATGGGCGTCGACGCATTCCTGCCGGGCTCCCAGATCGCTCTGCGCCGTGTTCCAAATATCGACGAGCTCCTCGGTCAGAAGTTCGAGTTCAAGATCATCAAGCTCAACAAGCGCCGTCGCAACATCGTCGTCTCGCGCCGCGTCATTCTCGAGAACGAGCGTGCTGGCAAGAGAGAGAAGCTCATGAAGGAGCTTCAGAAAGATCAGGTGCGCAAAGGCATCGTGAAGAACATCACCGACTTCGGTGCGTTCATCGATCTCGGCGGCGTCGACGGGCTCCTTCACATCACAGACATGTCGTGGGGCCGCATCTCGCATCCGTCGGAGCTCGTCACGATTGGCGCTGAGCTCGAGGTCAAAGTCCTCGACATCGACTGGACGCGCGAGCGCATTTCACTCGGACTGAAGCAGCTCCAGAGCTATCCATGGAAGGACGTGGCCGAAAAGTACCCCGTCGGTACACGCGTAACCGGCAAAGTCGTCTCGATCACGAACTACGGAGCGTTCATCGAGCTCGAGCCCGGAATCGAGGGCCTCGTTCATATCAGCGAGATGAGCTGGACGCGCAACGTGCGTCATCCGTCGAAGCTCGTGTCGATTGGCGAGAGCATCGAAGCGGTCGTGCTCAAAGTCGATCCGAACGAAGAGAAGATCTCGCTCGGTATGAAACAGACCGAGCAGGATCCTTGGATGGTCCTGCCGCTGAAATATCCCGTTGGGACTCGCATCAATGGGAAGGTCCGCAATCTCACGAGCTTCGGAGCATTTGTTGAGATCGAGCCGGGGATCGATGGTCTCATCCATATCTCGGACATGAGCTGGACGAAGCGCGTTCAGCATCCATCCGAGGTCGTGAAGAAGGGCGATGCGGTCGATGTGGTGATTCTCAACATCGATTCCGAAAACAAGCGCATCTCGCTCGGCCTCAAGCAGGCTGAGGAAGATCCGTGGCTTCGCATCGGCGAGTCGTATCCGGTAGGTACCGATCTCAGTGGCAAGGTCGTGCGCTTGATGGACAAGGGTGTCGTCGTCGACATCGGCAATGACATCGAAGGATTCGTTCCGATCTCGCAGCTGAGTCCATCGGGCAAAGTGGTGAGCAATCCCACGGACGTTGTGTACGAGACGATGAACCTCGAAATGCGCGTTCTCGAGGTCGATCCGATTCATCGTCGGATCGTGCTTGCGGTGACGAACATTCCGGAGGAGCAGCCGCCGCGTCCGGAGAAGCCGTCAGAAGTGCTGCCGATGGACGAGGGACACGACGACGGTGGCTATCCCGGTATCGATATGCCGCCAATCGAGGGCTGATGTCCGTTGTTGGTGATTGGTGATTGATCGTTGGTAGTTTTTGGATGGGCCGGTGAGCTTCGCTCGCCGGCCTTCCTTACTCACCGAGGACCAAGTACCAACATCCAACTACTCACCGCCGCTTATGACCATGCGCGAGAAGCTCGAACAGCTCGAGCGACGCATTGCGGAGTCGGAGCTCGGCGGGGGCGCCGACCGACTCAAAGCCCAGCACGCAAAAGGCAAGCTCTCGGCGCGAGAGCGTCTCGACCTCCTGCTCGACGACGGATCATTTGTCGAGTTCGATCGCTTCGTTCTGCACCGCTCGGACGACTTCGGTCTCGCCGAGCAGAGAACCTACGGTGACGGGGTCGTGACGGGCTATGGCCGCATCGATGGCCGTCTCGTGTACGTCTTCTCGCAAGATTTCACGGTATTCGGCGGCTCGCTCTCCGAGACGTTCGCGGAGAAGATCTGCAAGATCATGGATCTCGCCGTGCGCAACGGCGCGCCGGTAATCGGGCTCAATGACTCCGGTGGCGCACGCATTCAGGAGGGCGTGCTGTCGCTGGCCGGCTACGCCGATATTTTCTTGCGGAACACGCTCGCGTCCGGAGTCGTACCACAAATCTCGGCAGTTCTCGGCCCGTGTGCCGGTGGCGCTGTCTACTCCCCGGCAATCACGGACTTCACGTACATGGTGCGCGGCAGCTCGTACATGTTCGTCACCGGACCTAACGTGGTGAAGACGGTGACGCACGAGGACGTGACGATGGAGCACCTGGGCGGTGCCGACACGCACGCCAGGACGTCCGGCGTCGCGCACTTCGCGTTCGATTCCGAGCCGGCGTGTCTCCAGGCCATTCGCGATCTGTTTCGCTTCATTCCGTCGAACAACATCGACGATCCGCCACGCGGCAAGGGGACCGATCCGCGCGATCGGCGTGATGAGCAATTGCTCGACGTGGTGCCGGACAATCCCAATAAGCCATACGACATGCACGAGGTCATCAAACGGGTCGTCGATGACCAGGGCTTCTACGAGGTGCAGTGCGACTACGGCGCAAACATAGTCTGCGGCTTCGCTCACTTGGGTGGATTCAGCGTTGGGATCGTGGCGAATCAGCCGGCTGTGCTTGCCGGCGTGCTCGATATCAATGCGTCGCTCAAGGCGGCGCGCTTTATTCGCTTTTGCGACGCCTTCAACCTCCCGATCGTTACGTTCGAGGACGTACCGGGATTCCTGCCTGGCGTCTCACAAGAGCACGGGGGCATCATCAAGCACGGTGCGAAGCTGCTCTACGCCTATTGCGAAGCGACGGTGCCGAAGTTGACGGTCATCACTCGTAAGGCATATGGCGGTGCGTACGACGTCATGTCGTCGAAGCACATCCGCGGCGACTACAACGTCGCCTGGCCGACGGCGGAGATCGCGGTCATGGGTCCAAAGGGCGCCGTGGAGATTCTCTTCCGGAAGGAGATCGCCGACAGCGGCGATGGCGAACGCGCGACCGAAGCGAAGATCGATGAGTATCGTCAGAAATTCGCCCACCCGTACGTCGCGGCGAGTCGGGGTTTTCTCGACGACATCATCGATCCCCGCGATACGCGTCCGCGACTCATCGACGCGCTCGAGACCCTGCAAACCAAGCGGGATAGGAATCCGCCGAAGAAGCACGGCAACATTCCCTTGTAAGTGCTTGATGTTTTCAAAGATTCTCATCGCCAATCGCGGCGAGATCGCGCTCCGCGTCATTCGCGCCTGCCACGAGATGGGCATTCGCGCCGTCGCGGTCTACAGCGACGCGGACGCGCGGGCTCCGCACGTCCGCGCCGCTGACGAAGCCGTTCGCATCGGTGCGCCGCCGTCGTCCGAGAGCTACCTGCGCGGCGAGCGAATCATCGACGCCGCCAAGGCGACCGGCGCCGAAGCGATTCATCCCGGTTACGGCTTCCTCTCCGAGCGCGAATGGTTCGCTCGCGCCGTACGAGACGCTGGCCTCGTTTTCGTTGGCCCGCCACCGGAGGCCATCGCCGCAATGGGAAGTAAGACCGCGGCGCGTCAACTCGCGATCGAGGCTGGCGTCCCCGTCGTTCCCGGAACGACGGAGGCGTTGCGGGACGCGAACGAGGCACGGGACATCGCCGAGCGGTTTGGCTATCCCGTGTTGTTGAAAGCGGCAGCGGGTGGCGGCGGCAAGGGAATGCGCGTCGTTCACGCCGAGGATGCGCTGGCGTCTTCGCTCGAAGCCGCGCGCCGCGAGGCGAAGGCAGCCTTTGGCGACGATGCCGTCTACGTCGAGAAGTACATCGTTGGTCCGCGCCACGTCGAGATCCAGGTTCTCGGCGACACGCACGGCAATATGATTTCACTCAACGAGCGCGAATGTTCAGTGCAGCGGCGCCACCAGAAGATGATCGAGGAAGCACCGAGCGTCGCCGTGAGCACCGAGCTACGACGTCGCATGGGTGACACGGCGGTTCGCGCCGCACGTGCAGCGGGGTACGTCAACGCCGGCACGTGCGAGTTTCTCCTCGATGCGAATGGCGACTTCTTCTTCCTGGAGATGAACACGCGGCTTCAGGTGGAGCATCCCGTGACCGAGCTGGTAACGGGCATCGATCTGGTGCAGTGGCAGCTCCGTGTGGCCGCGGGCGAGAAGCTGCCCTTCGCGCAGGAAGACATCGTGCCTCGCGGATGGGCCATGGAGTGTCGCATAACGAGTGAAGACCCGGCGAACGGTTTTCTGCCTTCGACCGGGCGCGTGCGTCATCTCCATTTGCCGGCGGGGCCCGGAGTGCGGTGGGATGGCGGGATCGAGGTCGGGAGCGAGGTAACGCTCCACTACGATCCGATGCTCGCGAAGCTCATTGTCTGGGCAGCGACGCGAGAGCTTGCCATCGGTCGAATGCATCGAGCGCTCCTCGAACTGACAATCGAAGGCGTAGAAACCTCGCGCGACTTTCACCTGCGCGTGATGGAAGACGACGAGTTTCGTCGCGGCGCGATCGAGATTCAGTGGCTCGAGCGTCGCTTGCCGTCGTTGTTAGGCACACAGGCGCCGGAAGGGCCCGCCAGGATTGCCGCGATCGCTGCCGCGCTTCTCGCCGATCGAGAACGGGGAACTCCGCGCCCGCACACAGCAGGCCCGACGGTCAGCGAGACGAAGCCGGATGGCTGGAAGCATGTGGCACGACTGGACGCTCTCCGATGAGTGTCGCCGCCGCACCGAGCGTCGTCGATCTGGCCGTACAAAGTATCGCGGCGGGCGGTGACGGCGTGGGACGGAGCGAAGGGATGGTTGTCTTCGTTCCGCGTACGGCGCCCGGCGATCTCGCGCGCGTCCGTCTTCAGCCGGGAAAGCGATTCGCGCGTGGGCATCTCGAGTCGCTCATCGAGGCGTCGAGTGTGCGCGTCGAACCGCCATGCAAGCATTATCGAGCCGACGACTGCGGCGGATGCCAACTCCAGCACATTCGCTACGAGGCGCAGCTCGAATCCAAGCAAGGCATCGTGCGCGACGCGCTCACGCATATCGGCAGGCGACCGATCGAAGTGCCGGCGACTCGACCGAGCGCGCGCCAATGGCGCTACCGCACCAAGCTCACGCTCGCGATGAAATGCACGAGCGACGCCTGGACGATGGGACTACATCCGTACGATGATCCCATCGGTGTTTTCCAGCTCGAGGATTGTCCGGTCACTGACGATCGCGTCGTCGGCGCGTGGCGTGAGATCATGCGCGCTGCGTCGCTCCTTCCCGAGGCGCGGGCGTTGCGCGGCACGGTTCGTCTTGCCGGCGACGAGATCGTCGTCCACATCAAGGGCGCGTCCGCTTGGCCCGCGAGTGCGGCGTTCTTCGAAGCCGTGCCGTCGGCCAGCGCGCTGTGGTGGGCGCCTGACGAGAAGGGCGCACGCTTGCTTCACGAGCGCCGGCACGTGCCCGCCGGCACCGCGTTCGGACAGATCAATACCGAGGTCGCTAGAGAGCTTCGTGCGCACGTCATCGACCGCGTGCGTGCGCACTCACCATCCACTGTTGTCGACGCGTACGCTGGGACCGGTGATACCGCGGCACCGCTTGCGGCGCTAGGCATCCGTGTCAGTGCCATCGAGCTTGATCGCGACGCCGCGGCGGTCTGTCGCGCGCGCTTGCCGGCGGACTCGAGAAGCCTCGTTGGCAAAGTCGAGAATCTTCTGATGAAGACGCTGCCGGCGGACGTGGTCATCGTCAACCCGCCGCGCATCGGACTCCACGAGCGCGTGACGTCGATGCTCGAGCGTTTGCGGCAGCGTCCGCGCGCCATCGTGTACGTGAGCTGTGATCCGGCTACGCTCGCGCGCGACCTTGGCCGGCTGTCGGAATATCGCGTGGCGTCCATCGAGACCTTCGACATGTTTCCCCAGACGGCGCACATCGAGACCGTCTGCGAGTTGGTCCCGGTGGCGGCATGAAGTACACGGTCACCGTGAATGGTTCCGAGATCGTCGTCCATCTCGACGGCGAGAACGCACAGGTCGGCGAGACCTCTGTTCATGCCCGCCTCGCCGATGGCGACGCCGGTCCGGAGCGCATTCTCATGATCGGCGACGCGGTGCATCGTGTCGCCGTGCGCCCGGGTGAAACGCGGGGACGATACACGCTGTGGGTCGACGGCTTCCGGTTCGATGTCGAGGCGCTCGACGAGCGATCACGGGCGATACGCGAGCTATCCGCGGCCACGATGGCGCCGAAAGGGCCAGCGCCGCTGGTCGCGCCGATGCCCGGAATGATCGTGCGCGTGAACGTGAACGCCGGTGAGGTCGTGAAGCCGGGGCAGGGCCTCGTCGTGATGGAGGCGATGAAGATGGAAAACGAGCTTCGCGCGACGACGGCGGGTGCCGTTAGGCGCGTTCTCGTAACACCCGGGACGGCGGTCGAGAAAGGCGCACTCTTACTCGAGATGGAGTGACCATGAGCAAGTTTGCAACGCGGTCGGCCTCACTCGTACTGGCAGTGTGCGCGGCGACGTCGCTTGGGGCGCAGGCTGCGCCGCCCTCGACGGAGATCTATATCGCACCCGTGCGAATGGAGCGCGGAAAGCCCGTGGTCGGGATGCCCCTGAACATCACCAATCGGCCAGGCTACGATAACCAGCCCTCGTTCACGCCGGATTCGCGCGCGATCCTGTTCACGTCCGTGCGCGCGGACGCGCAGGCGGACATCTATCGCTACGATCTGCGCACGAAGGTGACGTCACGCGTGACCGCGACGCCCGAGAGCGAGTATTCCGCGACGGTGTACGGCGACGGCGCGCGCTTCAGCGTCATTCGCGTCGAGGCGGATTCGACGCAGCGCCTCTGGAGCTTCCGACTGGACGGGAGCGACCCGCGCCTCGTGTTCGACGCGATCAAGCCCGTCGGCTATCACGTCTGGATCGACTCCACGACCGTCGCGATGTTCACCCTCGGGCGCCCTAACGCCCTCGTGCTCGCGGACACGCGCGTCGGTCATCCAGACACGCTCGCGCGCGACATCGGCCGGTCGCTCCTTCCGCTCCCCAGAGGGGATGGGTTCTCGTTCGTGCAGCGTGCCAAGGACAGCACGTGGGTCCTCACGGCGGTTGACGTCCGAGGATCGGGACGGGAGCGGCGGACGATGGTTATGCCATTGGTTCGAATGCCTGCCGGCGCCGACTACGTCGCGTGGGTCGCGCCCGCGCTCGCGGTCGCCGGTTCGGGTAGCAAGCTCCTGGTCTGGCGGGGCTCGGAGAAGGCAACGGAATGGAGCGAGCTCGCCGATTTCACGAAGGACGGGCTCACGCACATTTCCCGTTTGGCGTTCAGCCCGGATCGCCGGTGGTTGGCGATCGTGGCCGAGCCGGCAAAGTAGCAATTGGCAGCGAGCGGCGCCGTCAAGTAGCGCGCGCGTTGCACGCGCTACTTGACCCATTCTAAGTGCTTATCTAGCATTCATGTCTGCCAAAAAATGCCCAGAGGGCTGCCGAGACCCGGGTTGCATTACGCACCGGTGAGGCCAGTACTCGTTTTCAGGTCAGTCAATGGGGACTTACAGCGCCAGACCGCGCGATATCAAGCAAGAGTGGTTCGTCGTCGATGCCGAGGGGAAGGTGCTCGGCCGACTCGCGAGTGAAATCGCGAAGATCATTCGCGGAAAGCACAAACCAATCTTCACGCCGCACATGGACACGGGCGATGGCGTCATCGTCATCAACGCCTCGAAGATCCGCGTCACCGGCCGCAAAGCAGAGAACAAGGAATACTTCCGCCACACCGGCTACATGGGCCATGCGCGATTTACGACCCTCGGGACCATGCTGCAGAAGCATCCCGAGCGCGTGATCGAGAAGGCTGTGTACGGCATGCTGCCGAAGACGGCACTGGGCCGACAGGTGCTGCGAGGCAAGCTACGTGTCTACGCGGATGCGGATCATCCGCACGTCGCGCAGCAGCCCAAGCCACTCTCCTTCAGCTCGAGCGAGTAGTAACATGGCCGATACCGTTCATGCAATCGGACGCCGCAAGGAAGCGGTGTGCCGTGTGTACGTAAAGCCGGGCTCCGGCAAGTGGGACGTCAACGGTCGCACGCTGGGCGATTATTTCCCGCGCCCCGCGTTGGTCACGGCCATTCAGCAGCCATTCACCGCCACCGACATGCTTGGCCGCTACGACGTGAAGGCCAACGTCGAGGGCGGCGGTTCCACTGGCCAGGCGGGCGCGCTGCGGCTCGCCGTCGCGCGGGCGCTGGTGCAGGTCGATGAGGCGCATCGTCGCAAGTTGCGCGATCTCGGACTTCTCACTCGTGATGCGCGCGCCGTCGAGCGCAAGAAGCCGGGTCGTCCGAAGGCTCGTAAGCGATTCCAGTTCAGCAAGAGATAAACTTCATGCCTGATATGCAGCCCACGGTCGAACAGCTCCTCGCGGCGGGCGTCCACTTCGGACACCAGACGCGGCGCTGGAATCCCAAGATGCGCCGGTTCATCTTCGCCGAGCGCAACGGGATTCACATCATCGACCTGCAGAAGACCCTCCGGCAGATCGAGATCGCGCAGAAGTTGGCGCGTGATGTCATCATGCGCGGTGATAACGTGCTCTTCGTGTGTACGAAGCCCCAGCTCGCGCAGATCGTCCGCTCCGAGGCCGAGCGCTCCGGCGCGATGTTCATCACCGAGCGCTGGCTCGGCGGTCTCCTCACGAACTTCACGACGGTAAAAAAGCAGATCCGTCGCATGAAGGACCTCGAAGCAGGCACCGAGGCCGGCGGCGAGTTCGAGAACTACACGAAAAAAGAGCAGCTGATGCTCAATCGTGAGTCGGAGAAGCTCAAGAAGTACTTGCACGGCATCCGTTCGATGACGCGTCTGCCCGGTCTGCTCTTCATCGTCGACTCGAAGAAGGAGCGCATCGCCGTCAACGAAGCGAACAAGCTCACTATTCCGATCGTCGCCATTGCCGACACGAATGCGGATCCGGATTTGATTACGGTTCCCATCGCTGGTAACGACGACGCGATTCGCTCGGTGGAGTTGATCACCAAGGCGATTGCCGATGCGATTGTCGAGGCGCGCCAGTCGGCGCCCGTCCGTGAAGAGGTCGAGGAAGGGGAGGGACAGACCACCTATAGCTCGGATCGCGGCAGCGAGCCTGCCGAGGAAGGCGAGCGGCGACGTCGCCGCCGGCCACGGCGTCGCCGCGCCAAGCCAGAGGCGATTGCGGCGCGCCTCAAGGCTCCGGGCGAGGGCGAGAGTGTCGAGGGCGGTGGGGAAGCGGGTGACGTAGCGGAGGAAGTCGAGTAAAGCTCTGATGCGAGTAGATTTCTTGGCGCCGCCGGCTGATGCCGGCGGCGTTTCCACGACAGCACAGCAGGTTTGATATGACGACGATGGTAAGTCCCAAGGATGTGAAAGAGCTGCGCGACCGTACCGGCGCGGGCATGATGGATTGCAAGAAAGCGCTCGAGGAGACCGGCGGCGACATCGACAAGGCGGTCGAGCATCTGCGCAAGACGGGGGCGGCGAAAGCCGAGAAGCGCGCCGGCCGCACTGCGAGCGAAGGCGTGATCGGGCATTACTTGCACCACAACGGCAAGATCGCGGTACTCGTCGAGCTCAATTGCGAGACCGATTTCGTGGCGCGCAACGAGGAGTTCCAGCAGGTCGCGAAGTATGTCGCCGAGCACATCGCCGCCGCGGCGCCGATCGCTGTGGACAAGGAACAAATCCCGGGCGAGAAAGTCGAACAAGAACGCCGGATTTTCACCGAGCAGGTGAAACAGAGCGGCAAGCCGGCGAACATGATCGACAAGATCGTCGACGGGAAAATCGAGGCGTATTACAAGGACGTAGCACTCATGCACCAAGCGTGGGTGCGGGATCCCAAGAGAACCATCGGTGATCTCGTGAAGGAATTGTCTGCCAAGACTGGTGAGAACGTGCAGGTTCGACGCTTCGTTAGGTATCAACTCGGCGAGGCCTGATCATCGAGACCCGATCAGAAGTTACGAATCGCATGAGGCACGACACGGATCCGACAGGCGTCGAGCGCCTGTCGGATCTCCGATATCCAAGCGTTCTACTCAAGCTCTCCGGCGAGGCGCTCGCCGGAGAGAAAGGATTCGCGTGGGACTTCGCGATCCTCGAGCGGCTTGCAGGCGAGGTTGCTTCCGTCGTCGAAGCGGGTGCGTCTGTCGGATTGGTGATCGGTGGCGGAAATCTGGTGCGGGGCCGGTTGCTCTCGGAGTCCGAGAAAGTCGAGCGCGTGACTGGCGACTACATGGGCATGCTCGCGACGGTGATCAATGCGCTCGCCGTGCAGGACGTACTCGAGCGCAAGGGCCTGACGACGCGCGTCATGACGGCCATCAGGATGGAAGAGGTGGCGGAGCCGTACATACGCCGGCGAGCGCTTCGGCATCTCGAGAAGGGACGGATCGTCATTTTTGCCGCGGGAACGGGGAATCCGTACTTTTCCACGGACACTGCCGCGGTGCTGCGCGCCATCCAGATGAAAGCAAACGTCATCATCAAGGCGACGAGCGTCGACGGCGTCTACTCCGCCGATCCGAAACGCGATCCCAACGCGACGCTATATGAGGAGATCAGCTTCCGCAACGTGATGCTCGAGAATCTGGGTGTGATCGATCAGACGGCGATCACGCTCTGTAGTGAGAACCAGCTGCCGCTGATCGTTCTCAACATCCACCAGCCAGGCGCGTTTGTGAAAGCCGTTCGAGGCGAGCGCGTTGGCACTCTGGTTCGATGATGACTATTCAGCAGATTATCAAAGACATGCGTGGCGCGATGGACAAAGGCATCGAGAGCACGCGCCGGGAGTTCACCTCGATTCGTTCCGGCAAGGCGACGCCGAATATGCTCGACACCGTACGCGTCGACATGTACGGCACGTCGATGGCGCTCAACCAGGTTGCGCAGGTATCCGCGCCCGAATCGCGCATTCTGATCGTCACGCCATTCGATAAATCACAGGCAAAGGCCATCGAGAAGGCGATCCGCGAGTCTGACCTCGGCCTGGATCCATCGGCACAGGGAGCAATAATCCGCGTACCACTGCCGTCGATGAATGAGCAGCGGCGCAAGGAGCTTGTCAAAGTGGTCCACAAGCTCGCCGAGGAAGGAAAGATTGCCGTTAGGCACGCGCGTACGCACGCCCGCGAAGGGCTGAAGAAGTTGGAGGGCGTCTCCGAAGACGACGTCAAGCACGCCGAGAAGGAGCTGCAGAAGATCCACGACGATTACATCCACAAGATCGACGACTTGATCAAGGCCAAAGAGGCCGAGATCATGGAAGTCTGACTCGGCAGCGGCGCAAACCCGTGCGGCGAGCCGCGCCGGAGTTCTCGTGTCGGAGCTGACGCGGCGTGTTCTGGTCGGCGTCATCGCCGCGCCGCTGGGTATACTCGTTGTGTTTTACGGCGGCGCGCCGCTCGCTGCGCTCCTCGCTGTGCTGTCGGCGCTGGCCGCCTGGGAATTCTTCCGAATCGCGCGCGCCACTGGCCTAACGCCAATGGAGGATGTCGGCATTCCGCTCGCCGGCGTCGTACCGCTGTTCGTTCACGCGCGGTATCTGCGCCTCTACGAGCTTCCGCTCTCGGGAATGGCGATTGCCGTGCTCGCGATTCTCGCCCTCGCGATTTTCATCCGCGGCGCGAACGGCAAGCCGCTCGGTGCCGCGTCCTCCACCGTGCTCGGCGTGTTATACACGGGAGGAATGCTCAGCTTCGGGTACGCGATTCGGTATCACGATTACGTGATCGAATCCGTTCCCGTCCCGTTAGGCGGCATACGCGTCGCCGCCGGCGGCCTCTTGTTGCTGCTGCCCGTGTTGTTGACGTGGGCGTCTGACATCGGGGCGTATTTCGTGGGGCGCGCCTTCGGCAAACGGAAGCTCATGCCCTCGGTGAGTCCCGGCAAGACGGTCGCCGGTGCCGTCGGGGGAGTGGCCGCGACGGTCCTCGTCGGTTGGCTCTACAGCCGTTTCATCTTGACGCCGTCGACGCAGCTCGCCTTCGTGCGTGGGGGGATTTTCGCCTTTGCGTTGCTGGTGAGCGTCGCGGCGCAGGTCGGTGACCTCGCCGAGTCGCTGCTCAAGCGTGAGGCAGGCATGAAGGACAGCTCACACATCATCCCAGGCCACGGCGGCGTGCTCGATCGATTCGACAGTCTTCTGTTCGTCCTGCCGGTGGCTTTCGTGCTGTTCAATGCGTTGCTCGTCTGGGCGCCTCCGCGATGACGAAGCGACGGGTCGCGATCCTCGGATCCACCGGATCGATCGGGACGACCGCGCTGCGGGTCCTGAGCCGCCAACGTGAGCGTTTCGAGGTATCTGCCCTCACGGCGTTCAGTAACGCCGCGCTCCTCCGCGAGCAGGAGACGGAATTTCGTCCCGCGTTCGTTGGGCTCGTGAACAACGGCGCGATCGATCATGGCACGTGGCAATGCGGGCGCGAATGCCTCATCGCTGCCGCCACGCGCGACGACGTCGACATCGTTCTCAACGCCGTCGTTGGAGCGGCGGGCCTGGATGCGACGCTCGCGGCGCTCGAGCACGGCAAGCGCGTGGCGCTCGCGAACAAGGAGACCCTCGTTATGGCAGGACACCTCGTTCAGCAGGCGCGTGAGCGGGGCAAAGGCGAGCTCGTGCCCGTCGATAGCGAGCACAGTGCCATTCTGCAGTGCATCACGGGTCGTTCCGGCGTGGACGTGCGGCGCGTCATTCTCACGGCGTCAGGCGGGCCCTTCCGACACTGGACGCCCGAACAGATCGAGCGCGCGACGCTCGCGGACGCACTCCAGCATCCCACGTGGCGTATGGGACGAAAGATCACCGTTGACAGCGCTACTCTCGCGAACAAGGCCCTCGAGGTCATCGAGGCACATTATCTGTTCGGTCTCGCGTTCGAGCAGATCGATGTGGTCGTTCATCCGCAAAGCGTCGTACATTCGTTCGTCGAATTCGTGGACGGTAGCGTGCTGGCCCAACTCGGCGTACCCAGCATGGAGCTGCCAGTGCTATACGCGCTGACGCATCCCGAACGCGTGCCCGACACCGGTGTACCGCCTTTCGATCCCGTAGAGCTTTCACCGATGACCTTCGAGCGCGTTCGCGCCAAGGATTTTCCCGCGCTGGCATTGGGAGTCACCGCAGGCCGAACCGCCGGCGCCGCCCCGGCCGTATACAATGCGTCCAATGAAGAGGCCGTGTCGCTCTTTCTCGAGGGCCGCATCGGCTTCGCCGATATTCCGCGCGCAATCGAATCCGCGCTCGATGCGCTCGGCTCGGAGAACGGAGATACGCGCGACGCCATCATCGCCGCCGACGAGGCCGCGCGTCGCCACGTGAGGGACCGATTCCGATGTTAGCGATACTGTCACCAATCCTGGTCTTTGGGCTCGTGATCTTCGTGCATGAGCTTGGACACTTCATCGCCGCGAAAGCAGTCGGCGTGTACGCGCCGCGCTTCTCGATCGGCTTCGGGCCATCGCTCTTTCGCAAGCGCTGGGGCGAGACCGAGTACATCGTTGCCGCGCTCCCGCTCGGCGGTTATGTGCGTATGGCCTCGCGCCTCGATGAAGACGCGGCCTTTCTCGAGGGGGGCGGCGAGACGACGCCAAGACTGGAGAATCCGGATTTCGATCCGAATGCGATGATTCCATTCGGTCCGCTGCCGATACCGGAAAATCGTCTCTTCGAGAGCAAGCCGTTGCCGGCGCGCCTGTTGATTCTCATTGCCGGCGTCACCATGAACGTGCTGCTGACGTTCGTGATCGGCGTCGGCTTGGCACTTCACTTCGGGCGCCCCGTCACGACGACGCGCGTCATTGGGCTGGTTCGTCCGCTGCCTAACGCTCCGGCGCTTGCGCAGCTGCATCCGGGCGACACGCTGATTGCAGTGAATGGCAAAACGGTGCGGACCTGGGAGGATGCGCAGAGGGAGATCAGTCGAAGCACGTCGACGGTGGTTTTGCGCACCACGCGGACGACGATCAGCATCCCGCTCGGCGGGCCGAATGGGCCAACGACGACCGATTTATTGAGCTCGATCGACGTGCAATGGCCGCCCGTGCTGGACACGGTCGTCGAAGGCGGACGTGCCCAGATTGCTGGCCTTCAGAGCGGCGACAGCGTGACCGCCATCGACGGAAATCCCATCTCGACATGGGGCGAGCTCGTCGGAATCGTCTCCAAGGCAGCTGATCACCCTCTTCGCTTCACGGTCGTTCGGCACGGTCAATCGCAGGACGTTTCGGTGACGCCCAAACCGACGGCCGACACCCTCGGTGGAGGTATCCAAATCGTCGGCAGGATTGGCGCAGCTCACCCGCTCTCGAATCAGCGGGAGCCGCTGGGCCTCGGTGACGCTGTTGTCGCTGGTGGCCGGACAACCGCGTTCATGGCCAGTATGATCGTCGACATTGTGAAGGGGTTGCTCACACGGCGCATCTCGGTGGGGCAGCTCAGCGGGCCGGTTGGCATCACCAAAATGTCGGTGGAGGCCGCGCGCAGCGGACTCGAGAATCTACTCGGCCTCATCGCGCTGCTCAGCGTCAACGTCGCAATCCTGAACATGCTTCCAATCCCGATTCTGGACGGCGGCCAGATCCTGATCAACGTACTCGAGTCGGCGAAGGGTAAGCCCTTCAGCCTTCGCACACGCGAGTACATCCTGCGCTTCGGCCTTCTTGCAATCGCGCTGCTGTTCGTCGTCGTGATGTACAATGACACGCACAGCTGGTTCGCGTGGATTGCCAACTGGCTCGGAAGCCTAAGGGGCTAGCCGCTAACCGCTAGCCTCTGCTATGTTTCGTGGCTCATATCGCCAAGACAAAAGCAGCATCATCCGATGGCCGCCGCCCGGCGGGGATCTCACAGAATGGCTTTCGACAAGACCCCAACAGTTCAGAAGTATCGTACTTCGGAAAAAGATACCGGCTCCTCGCGCGTTCAGGTCGCGATTCTCACGGAGCGAATCAACTACCTCAACGACCACTTCCGGGTCCACAAGAAGGACCACCACAGTCGGCGTGGCTTGTTGAGGATGGTTGGCAGACGTCGCCGCTTGTTGAAGTACATGAGGCGGACAGACGTCGACGGGTATCGCCGAGTCGTACAAGAACTCGGGCTCCGGTATTGATCGGATGAAACACACGCAGCGCGCGGGCGCAATCTATGCAGCCCGCGCGTTTGCATTTCCCTGAGGCAAAATCGCAATGAAGCAAAGCGTCGAAAAGACGTTCGCCGGCCGGAAGCTCGTTATCGAAACGGGCGGCATGGCGAAGCAAGCGGCAGGCGCCGCGGTCGTTCAGTTTGGCGACACGAAAGTCCTCGCTGCAGTCACGGTGAGCGAGAATCAGAGTCCGCTGCCGTTCTTCCCGCTCACGGTCGAATACAAAGAGCGAACGTATGCGGCGGGAAAAATTCCCGGTGGCTTCATCAAGCGCGAAGGCCGTCCGAGCGACGGCGAGATTCTCTCCGCTCGCATTGTCGACCGCTCCATTCGGCCGCTCTTTCCGGAAGGGTTCAAGAACGAGGTGCAGGTCTTCGTTTATGTGATCTCGGCCGACCAGGAGAACGACGCGGATGTTCTCGCGCTCGTCGCGACGTCTTACGCGTTGAACGCGTCGAAAATTCCGTTCTCGGGCCCGATCGCCGGCGTTCGCGTAGGGCGCATCCAGAGTAAGTGGGTTCTCAACCCGACCTTCCAGCAGCTCGAGTACAGCGACATGGAGCTCGTCGTCGCCGGGTCGAACGATTCCATCGTGATGGTGGAAGGCGGCGCCCTCGAGGTTTCTGAGGACGATGTCGTCGAAGCCCTCAACGTCGCGCACAAAGGCATTCGAGAGCTGATCGCCACACAGGAAGAGCTCCTCGCGAAAACGGAGCGGACGCCAAAGATGTCCTGGGAAAAGGCGTCGCTCCCCGAAGGGCTGGAAGTCCGCGTGAAGTCGCTCGCCGAAGGACGAATCAGCGAGGCGTTGAATCAGAAGGACAAGCACACGCGCATCGAGGCCGTGGAACGCACGAAGCGCGAGCTCGCCGACGAATTGCTCGTCGACTTCCCCGACGCGGCCAAGGAGCTGCACACGCTGCTCGGAGACGTCGAGTACCACCAGCTTCGCAACCAGGTACTCTCGAGCGGCCATCGCGTCGACGGGCGCACCTCCAAGGAAGTTCGTCCAATCACGATCGAAGCGGGACTGCTGCCGCGCGCGCACGGCTCGTCGCTCTTCACGCGCGGCCAGACGCAGGCGCTGGTCGTCGCCACGTTAGGCACACAGAACGACGTGCAGCGACTCGACTCGATTGACGAGCCGCAGGAAGTTACGAAGTCGTTCATGCTGCACTACAACTTCCCGCCCTTCTCCACGGGCGAAGTCAGACCAGTGCGCGGTACGTCGCGCCGCGAGATCGGCCACGGCAACCTGGCTGAGCGCGCGTTGCAAGGCGTGCTGCCGGCATTCGAGGAATTCCCGTACACGATTCGTATCGTCTCCGACGTTCTCGAATCCAACGGATCGTCGTCGATGGCATCGGTATGTGGCGGATCGCTGGCCTTGTTCGACGCGGGCGTCCCGATGCGCGCCGCCGTCGCCGGTGTGGCGATGGGATTGATCAAGGAAGGAAAGCGCTACGCGATCCTCACGGACATCCTCGGCACCGAGGATCATCTCGGCGACATGGATTTCAAAGTTGCCGGCACCAGCAACGGCATCACCTCGATCCAGATGGACATCAAGGTCGAGGGACTCGATTTACAGATCATGAAGGAGGCGCTCGCGCAGGCACGCGAAGGGCGCATGCACATTCTTGGCGAGATGGACAAGGCGCTGGCGCAGCCGCGCGCCGACCTCTCGCGCTACGCACCGCGCATAGTGACGCTGCAGATCAGCCCCGAGAAGATCGGCGATCTCATCGGACCGAAGGGCAAGACGATTCGCGGAATCCAGGACGAGACCGGCGCGGAGCTCACGGTCGACGACTCTGGCCTGGTTACGATCGCAGCCGTCGGTGGCGACGCGATGGAGCGCGCGCGGCAGATGGTGCAGGCCCTCACCGCGGAGCCAGTCGTCGGTGAGATCTACGAAGGTCCGGTGAAGTCGACAACGCCGTTCGGCGCGTTCATCGAGATCATGCCAGGCACCGAGGGCTTGCTGCACATCTCTGAAATGCAGCACGGCCGCACCGAGAAGACGGAAGACGTCGTCAAGAAAGGCGATCGCGTCCGTGTGAAGCTCATCGAGCGTGACGAGCGTGGGCGCCTGCGTCTCTCTCGTAAGGCGCTTCTGCCGAAGCCCGAGAGCACGGGCGATGGCAGCGCGAGCGGCGGTTCGAGCAATGGCAGCGAGGGAGAAGGCGGCGAGCCAGTCGAACGCGCCGCTGATCAAGCCGGTCATGGAGAACGAGGTGAGCGGGGCGGCGGCGGCGGTGGCGGCCGTGGTGATCGTCCACGTCGCGGCGGAGAACGCTCGCGACGCCAGTGACCCGCGTTCCCACCACAACGGAACGAGAGTTCGACCGCAGCGTCCTTTCAAATGGTCTGACCGTACTCTCCGAGCACATGCCGGGAGTACGGTCAGTCTCGTTCGGCGCATGGGTGCGCGCCGCGTCCGTGCACGAGCCAGCCGAGCAAATGGGAGTTTCGCATTTGCTCGAGCACATGGTATTCAAGGGCACTGACCGGCGGAGCGCCAAGCAGATTGCGCTCGAACTGGAGGCTCTCGGGGGCTCGCTCGACGCGTACACATCGAGGGAGCACACCGTCTATCAAGCACGCGTACTGGATGAGCACCTGACGCAGGCTGCAGACGTCATTGCCGACATCGTGTTCCGCCCGTTGCTTCGCTCGAGTGATCTCACCCTGGAGCGAAAGGTGGTGCTCGAGGAGATCGGCATGGTGGAAGATACGCCGGACGATCTCGTCTTCGAGTTGCACAACGAGGCGCTCTGGGGCGAACACCCATACGGGCATTCCATCCTCGGTACTCGCGAGACCGTTAGGCAGCTCGGCGTCCGTGCCTTGAAGGATCTCCATGGGCGCGCTTACCATCCGCCCCAGCTTGTCGTTGCCGCGGCCGGAAACGTCGAGCATGCGAAACTGCTCGACGTGCTCGAGCGAACGGGCTGGTCGACGGCTCCGGCCGGTGAGGCAACTCGTCTATTGGTGCCTTCGGCGAGCCCGGCGCCTCCGGCAGTGCGCCACGTCGATCGCGACGGCACTCAAACCCATATCGTGCTCGGTACGAGTGCCCTGCGTTATGCAGACAGCCGGCGCTACGCCCTCGTGATGCTCAGCATCCTGTTCGGCGGCGGCATGAGCTCGCGCCTGTTTCAGCGCGTCCGGGAGGAACTGGGACTCGCTTATTCCGTGTACACGTTCCAACAGTTCTACGCCGACGCCGGAATGCACGGCGTGTACGTTGCGACCTCACCAGACAGCGCGCGCGCGGCCTACGACGTTATTCGCGACGAGCTCGCGCTGGTCGCGAGCCATGGGCTTCCAGAGAGCGAGATTGCTATGGGGAAGTCACAGCTCAAGGGACAAATGACGCTCTCCCTCGAGAGCGTGAGCACGAGGATGTATCGCGCGGCTGCAGTCGAGCTGTATGGCGAGCCCTATCGCACTTTGGACGAAACGCTCGCGCTCGTCGAAGCGGTTTCCGCGGATGACATCGCTCACGTCGCGCGAGAGTTCTTCGCTCCGGAACGGCAAACGGTGCTCAGTCTCGGTCCGGCGGCCGTGCTGTGATTGGTGGTGGTTGGTAGCTGGTGTCTGGTTGCTGGTGAAGCGGAACGCCTGCGAGTAATGCTCAGAGGCGAATCCGTTCCACAAACCACCAATCACGAACCATGAAACACCAGCCACGTTGAAAACGGCACTCGCCATAGTGACCTTTCAGTGCTCCGCATTTCCGCTCACATCTGACGAGCCATTCTCAACATGAAAATCGGCGTTCCAAAGGAAATCAAAACGAACGAAAATCGTATCGCGCTCGTACCGGCGGGTGCGGAGCAGCTCGTTGCGGGTGGCCACTCCGTGTTGGTCGAACAGGGCGCCGGACTCGGAAGCGGATTCGCGGACGAGATGTACACGACGGTCGGAGCGAAGATCGCCCCCGACGCCGCGACGGTGTGGCGTGACAGCGAGATGATCATGAAGGTGAAAGAGCCGATCGAGAAGGAATGGCCGCACATGCGCCAGGGTCAGCTCATTTTCACCTACTTTCACTTCGCGGCTGACGAGAAGCTGACGCAGGCCCACATCAAGAGCGGCGCGACGTGCGTGGCGTACGAGACCGTGGAGCTGCCGTCGCGAGAGCTCCCACTGCTCACCCCGATGTCCGAGGTCGCGGGACGCATGGCGGTGCAGGCCGGCGCGACGCACCTCGAGAAGAGCAAGGGCGGCATGGGGGTGCTGCTGGGCGGAGTGCCGGGCGTCGCGCCCGCGCAGGTGACCATCCTCGGTGGTGGAGTCGTCGGCACGCATGCGCTGCAGGTGGCCGTCGGCATGGGCGCGCAGGTGCACGTCCTCGACAAGAACATCGACCGCCTGCGTGCGCTCGATCTCGTGTTCGGCAACCG